>PWZG01000110.1 GCA_003567575.1 PVC group bacterium
TAAACGCCGCTGAATATGGAACAGCGTGAGGGAACGCAAACCGGCATGGCGCACACGGCATTCTCAAAGACGGTCGCACTCCCGGCAAAACGATCGATGTGCGGAGTCCTGACAACCGTGTTGCCGTAGGTTCCCAGGGAGGCCCGTTGCTGCTGATCCGTTAAGATCACAAGAATGTTTTGTCCCGTATTCATTCACGCTCCCGTAGCCAGGCCATGGATAACGCGCGCAGGAAACTTCCCTGTTCCCCGTGAGTTCCGCGCGAAAACGCGACCCATAATCCGTCTTCACCCACCCGGGACAAGGTGGCATAGGAAAACAATCCGTCATCGATCGGTTTGGCGCGCCAGGTCCGGCCGCCATCCTCACTGCAGGCGATCACGCCTTGGCTGCGCGTCGGATGGCCGTTTTCGGGATTCCGGCCGGCCGGCATGGCGGTAACCAGCGTCTCGCCAACGGCGCACAGGCTCGGCAAGCATTGATGATCGAAGCGCCGCCCTTCCACCAGGGCATGCGGCAAGCCGTCCGGAAAGAAAGGTTTCGTCCAGGTTTGACCGCCGTCATCACTCCAATGCGCCAACCGGCGGCCGAAATATCCGCGATCGCGCGCGGGATCGTTGCCGCGGAATTCATTCCAGCGGCGCAGCATGAACAGGCCGTTGTCTTTCCCTAACGGCACGACGGCGGCCTCGTTGCCATGCCAGTCGACAATGACTCCACCCAATTTCCAATCGATTCCGTCATCGCTGTAAAGGATTGATGAACCCATTTTCTCAATCTCGCGCATGCTGTCGGCGGGATCCACGGGCATTCGCTCATAACCCTTGGCTGAAATACCCACGATCCGCCGTCCGGCATGCGGCCCGGCGGGAATCGTTTCCACCGTGCCGGTAAAATCGCCGAACCCGACCCAACACTTGTCGGGTTCAGGCACGGGAAACGGATCGCGATCGCCGGTCAGGACATCCGTCCGCCAGGTTGCGCCGTCGTCATCGGAAATCAACCGGACCACGATGGTTACCGCCTGGGGATGCAGCCCTGAAGCATCGATCCCGAATACGTCGTGCCATTGGGATTCATCGGGACAGAGTTGTCGTAAGTGATAGCGACTGTAACAGACCAGGACGCAAACCTGTTCACCCCCGTTGATATTTATCGTATAGGGACGCGGCCCGAAATGGCAGCCCGGCGCCGTCAAGGCCCGCATGCCTTGCCAAGTGCGTCCCATATCGTCGCTACGGTTCATCAACACGGTTTTGGGCGCGTCGTCATGCGATGAGCCGAGACGTCCCTCCGCGAACGCCAGCAGCGTTCCGCGTTCGGTCAGCGTCACGGCCGGATTGAACGCGGCCGCCAGCGATAACCCGCCGTGCCTGAATCCGTCCCTCGTGGAAAATATCTCCACGGCGTTGCCCAGTCCTTCGGCATTCAGGTGGTCGGTAAAATTCTTGTACACTTTTAACTCCTTTCCAGTCAATAACTTTGCTGTACGCGACGACATAAATAACGCAACACCATGTCATTCCGAGCCTGTCGAGGGATCTCACAAAAAGACCTGCGGCAAAGATTCCTCGACTTCGCTCGGAATGACAAAGACTCGGACCTGCTGCATTCCTAATGACGCTCTGTATATCTAAACTATCAGGCCGGATCACCGTTCATGCCGGCGGCCCGGGCCGCGGCACGGATGGCGTCTCCCGACAGCCAGCGGAATTCGGGAACGTCCACGGGATTGAGTCGTTTGTAAGAAGCCGTTTCATACCAGAGATAACCGTCGAATCCGGCGGCGCGGCTTTCGTTGACCAACGCCACGGCGCGTTCAACGGTGCGTGGCGTGTTCTTCAACGAGCTGTTGCGATCGACGATATAAACGGGTATACCGTGCCGGCGGGCCAACGGCAGCACCCGCTCTTGGAAAAACGGGTTTTGCGCCGACCACCATTTCAGCACCAACTCGTCGGCTATCTTCTCGCGAATCCACGTTTTCCATTCCAGATTGATCTGCATGCGCTGATCGTAGGCGGGTGGAATCTCGAAGCCCGCCTCGAGGTGCAGCGCCAGGGTCTTGCCGGCCTTCGCCGCCCGCGTCTTGGTCTCGCGCAGGAATTGCGTATAGTCCCGGCCCCGCAGCTCGCGAATCCGGATTGCGTCGGCCGGAGTCGGTTCGGGATCGCGACCGTGCGCGGCTCGGAACGCCTCCCGCACTGCCGGAGCGAAGGCCATCATCAGGTAATCCATGACGTTGTTGTGATGACAGAGGGTGCGGATGCAGACGCCGTCGACCCCGGCGTCGAGAATCCGTTGCACTTCGTCGAGCCAGATCGCCCGCGCACCCGCGCAAGACGGTTCCAGCAGCGCCGGCTGCGTGCGCCGTCGTTCGAAGATCAGACCATGCGTTCCGGGTCCCCAGCAGAGATCCTCAACCATGCGCGGTGAGCGGTTGCGCCAGCTCACCCATTCCTGCCAATAGGCGAAGCCCTGCCGGCGGTTCCCGGCGGTGGCCACAGTAACCGGCACGTCCTGACCCGCCGCGTTCCAGGCCTCGGCAAACGCGTGCGCCCGCCCGGTCAGGCGGATGTCCGGCTTGATTTCGATTGCCGCGTAGGGGAATTTGAGATTCAGACCCGTGATTTCGAGCGCGTACACGGTGCGCTTCGACGGTTCATCGACGTTGCCCGCCGCCGTCCAGCATTGGTGCGGCCGCCTCAGCCGACGCGCGCGAACCGTCAATGCGCCCCGGTACGGGGTATATCGCCGGTTGTCGGCGCTGACCCACAAGCGCACTTCGCCGACGCCCAGGTTCAGCGGCAACGGCGTGTCCGATAAAATCCGGAACCCCGCGGGAAGCGTTCCGGCGCCCGCCGGCAGCCAGTCGGAGTTGAGGGACATTACGCAATCCTGGTTTTGCGCGACCGCCCGCGGCACCCACACGTTCCGGCCTTCCATGTTCACCACGTTCCGGCCCGGTTCCGCCGGCGGGTCACGATCAATGCCGCGCCGCGTGTTGTCCTGGGCATGATCGAACGGTTTGAACACGCCGATGAACCGCAGCCCGCGTTCCTTGGCCAACCGGGCCGCCAACGGCAGCAGGTCGCCGCATGCTTTGCGGGTTTGTTGTAGAAACGCCGGGTTCGGACGGTGCGTTGAATACAGGATCTCCGGCGAACGGTCGATCCAGTGGATACGGTCGATGCCGTGCGCTTTCAACAGATCGAGTTCGGCGGCCATCGATTTCGGCGTATAGGGCGCCCGATTCAAATCGTCGCGGATATCGTAGGTCATCCCGGTCGAATAAGGTCGCCGATTGCCGGCATCATCGATGTCGAAGGCGACAAAGCGCGGCTCGACCGGCCGCCCGGCATCCATTTCGGCGTACAACCGGTAACGGCCTGCAAGCGGGGACGCGAAAGGCGCCTCGACCTGCCAACCGGTTCCAGACTTGGAGGATCTTATGCGCACCGTTTCGCCCAGGGAATCGACCAGGCGAAACGATAACTTGCCACTTGAATCGCTTGTTCCGTGAATCCGTAGCCGAGCGGTTTCGCGCTCGATACGCAAGTCCCGCGCCCAATCCAATGGCGCCGTACGGTACAACCGGCCCAGACTGGAGGCATCGTTCATGTAATCGCCGCTGCTCAGGTTCCAGGTGCCCAGTTCGGCATCCACGCCGGGATTGCGGCCCAGGTTGAAGCCGACCGATTTACCGCACCGGAACAGATCAGCCGCATCAAGCCGTAGAAAGACCCAGCCCGGTCGGTCTCTGTCACGAGAATGACCGTCCTTGCGGTCTTGTTCTGACAGATCCGCCGTTTCCCAGCGGACCTCGTCCAGCCGCGGATGGGAAAAGGCCGTTGTACGCGCAAAATCGTACGGTACAAAATGCCTGCTGGTTTCCACTCCCGACGATGAAAGAATGAAATAGTAGCAGCCGATACCGTCATCCCAGGGGTTTAGCGCCAGTTCCAGCTTCTCGCGCAGGTCGTCAAACATATTGGCGCCGGGAAATTTCGGTGGTTTCGGATCCCGCAGACAGACCGCGATCAGGATCCGGCGGCCGTCGTCATAAACGCCGAAATTGGTTTTCACGGTCGCCGGCAAGGGCGTATCGATCGTGCGAAAATCAGCGTTCATATCCGGATTGCGTAGTAACTCCCGCTTGATCGCGGACAGGTCGAAGCGCTTCACCCTCTGCGTGACGGTGTACCGGTTGCTGGGGTGCGGTTTTAAAAGCCGGCCCGGCGCCGTTTTGCCGGAACGATCCGTATGGCGCTGGTTTCGTGCATTGTTCGTCATGGCATCCTTTCCATTTGCGATCATTGTCATATCCGATTCAGCGTATCCACCGTCCATTCGACCAGCTTCTCGCTTCTCGATCACTTCGCCGGACTGACCCGTACCCGGCGACGCTGCCCTTTGTATTAGCACGTCTTGACGCACCGTTGCTCAATGCCGCACATCGACCTCATGATATTCCGTGTGATACCCGGGCCAACTCCGCGCGCGGCATTCACGTTCGCCGCGGGGGTCGATCGCACGCTTGGGCAGGCGACCTTCTTCGAGGCAGGGCGACCGCCGCTCGCGGTGGCGCCGCAACAGGGTCTCGCGCAGAGCCTCTTTGCGAGCCTTATGCTCGGTGGCCTCCGAAAGGTCTTGCAGTTCGTGCGGATCGCTGTTCAGATCGAACAACTGCTCGGCGGCGCCATGCGGATACCAGATGTATTTCCAGCGGCCGTCGGTCAGAGCCAGGTAATCGACTTCGCTCAGGGCGGTCGCGCCGGGACTACCGACAGTGGCTTCGAGCAACGCGCGCGGTTCAGCCTGACCCGCGGCTACCGCCAGGGCATTCAGGCCATCGACTCCCCCAGGTATCGGTCCTCCGGCGGCCGTCAGCAGGGTGGGCAGCACGTCGGCCGGCGTAACCAGCGCCCGGCATTCCGTTCCCGCCAGGTCGCCGCCCCAGCTTTGCGGGGGGCGCAACACGAACGGCACGTGCGCGGCGGGCTCGTGAAAAAACTTCTTTCCCCCGGCCCCGTGGTCGCCGAGGAACTCGCCATGATCGGAGGTGTAGAGCATCAGGGTTTCATCGAACAGCCGACAGTCCTGCAGGGCCGCGAACACCCGGCCAAGGTTGTAGTCGATCTGCGTGATCAGTCCTGCGTAAGCGGCGCGTGCCTCGCGCAGCACCGCGTCGGGTACGCGATCGTACGACTGCCCCTGACGTGCCCGGCGAAAGGCGTCAGGGCAGCGATCGTCGGCGCTCCACTCGCCCCTGACAGGGGATGGGATCTCGCAGTCCCGGTACATCGAATAGTAGGGCTCGGGCGGATCGAGCGGCGGATGCGGCTTGGAAAAGGAGCACCACAAGAAGAACGGCAGTCCCGGATCGCGGCGCTCGCGGATGTAATCAACACACTGCTCGGCGGTCCATGCGGTGAGGGTGCAGCACTCGGGGACCGTGGCCATGCCGGGATAAAGCTCGTTCTGTCCCAGGCCATGGCGCATCGGCTGGAAGACCGAGCCACTTTGCCGCATGGTTCGATAGTAGTCGGCTGGCAGGATCATCTCGTCGAATCCGTGGCGGGCGCGCTGCGGCGTGAAGTGCATCTTGCCGATGGCGGCCGTTTGGTAGCCGGCCCGGGCCAGGCACGTGGGCAGACTGGTCCCGCGGTCGACGGCATCGCTGGACGTACCGTTGAAGCACAGCCCGTGTTGGAATACGGTCTTGCCGGTCATGATGGATACCCGCGATGGAACGCAAATCGGGCAGTCGGCGTAGGCCGAAGTGAAGGTGATTCCACCGCGGCGCAGGTGGTCGAAGTGCGGCGCGCGCATCCACGCGGGAGCAAGCGGGCCGACGCTGTCATGACGCTGCTGGTCGGTGGTGATCAAAAGGATGTTGGGGCGGGTTTTGGCGCTTTTCATGAAGTCCTCTCCTTCGCGGCATCGATTCATCGGATCAATATCATGGTGCCCGGTACGGCGTACAGGTAATAGCGCACGCTCCCTGGATCGCCGACACGCTCCTCCGATTCGCTATTGCCAGGCTCCACTTCGAAGATTAGTTGCGGATGTTCGAGTGAGTGCATATGATCGACGGCTTGCGCCGTCATCGTTTCCCAAGCCAACGACAGGGGCACACGATACCATACGGCAATGCGTCCCCCGCCGCCGGTGCCACCCTGACGATCACCATTACCCCCGTTGGCGCGCAAGGTGCCGTCACCGGTTACGATCCCGCCCGCCGCGACGAAAACCGTTCCGCCACTGCCGCCTGAACCATGCGTTGCCCGGCCGTGACCTCCGTTCGCCGTCAGCAACCCCCGGATATCGGCGTTCCCGCCGACCAATACCCGGATAGCGCCGCCGCCTTCGCCGTCGTCGCCGCCACTGCCGAGTTCCACCGGTGCGTCAGGATCGCCATAGGGATCGCCACCTAAACTCGACCCGTAATCGCCGCCTTTTCCGCCGTAACCGCCGCCGCCACGGCTATTGCCCGGTTCGCCGGGGCCCCGGCGCCTTGCAAAACCCAAAGCATTCGCATCGAAACCGCCGGTCGGATCGACGGACAGGTGACCGGCCGCGGTGAAGACCACGGTCGCACCGTTCGTGATGTCGCCCCAGGGATAAACCCAACAATTGGGACCGACTTCGAAATTGCCGGCGATTTCCACCAGCGCGCCGGGTTCGGTCAAGGGGTCGGATACCGGCGCGGGATACACATGAAGACCGGCATTCTCCCGGAGCGTCAAATCGCCGGCCACCTGCAAATGGAAACCGACAGGCAAGCCGATCGTGCAATTCTCCAGCGTCAATTGCGATGGCGCCCAATGATCCCAATCGGGAATTACCAAACGTACATGCTGAAAACGTCCACCTTCCAGGGTTTCTTCAATCCATAAGGTATCGGGTAAATACAAGGATGCCATCGAAGCCGGCCGATGTCCCGTCGCACCTGGAGTTCCGCTTCCGCCGTTGAATCGCAGCGCCGTCGATGAACCCAGCGCGGCCTGCGCCTGGGTATGATAATGCACGGCAATTCGCCCGCCGGAGCCCTGACCGCCCTGGCGGTCGCCACCGCCACCCCTGGCAGCGATCAGCCCCGTGCCCTGAATCGTATGCGTATTGATCCAAATACTGCCACCGGAACCGCCGCTGCCATGCGTGACGCCGCCGCTCTGCCCATTCGCGGTGATTTCGCCGTTTACCGTCAGGATTCCGCTCGCCTCGATCCGGATCGCGCCGCCGCCCGGCCGGCTGTTTCCTGATCCCCCGCCACCGCCTGATCCGGGTTGCCAAGGTTCGGCCGGATCACCGTATGCGGTTCCGGCCCAGGCGTATTGTCGCCCCCCACGGCTTCCGCTGCCGGCATGCCCGGCGCCGGCGTTGTGAGAAACCGAGCCCGGCCCCGCGCCCAGAACATACCCGAGAAAATTCGCTTGCAATCTACCACCGCCGGCGACGGTAATATCCGACCCCTTCAACCAAATCCGGTGTTGCGGCACCCACTCACCGGTTTCCGGATCCGGTTCCGTCACCGTCTGCGCGGCGTGGGTGATTGTCCCTTCGATGGTCATTTCGGTTGCGTCAATTGAGCTTTGCCACCCCTCGACGGTCAGGGTGCGGCCGCTGGCAAGCCGGAACGACGCCAGCGCCGCGGTCGCATTGGTTAACCGCGGATTGGGAGCGCTGTCGATCCGTACATCCTGTCCCGCTTGCGGAATCCCCGCGCTCCAGTTGGCCGGTTCGTGCCAGTGATCCGTCTGTCCTGCCCCGGTCCACACATTCGTCCCGCTGTAGGCAATCACCGACACCGTACTGGTCGTCGTGGAAAGCACCGTGTTGCCGGCCTCGTTTTGCAGCCATAA
>PWZG01000356.1 GCA_003567575.1 PVC group bacterium
ACAGTTCCGGCGACGGCTTGCCGGATCCCTGGAAGCTGGTCAACCATCTGGATATATTTTCAGCCGAAGGCGATGACGGCCGCGACGGCGATCCCGACGGTGACGGTCTTTCGAATATCTACGAATACTGGGCACGGACAAATCCCCATGAAGCCGACACGAGCGGCAACGGGATCCCCGATGCCTGGGAAGATCTTGATGGCGACGGTGTGCCGAACATCATCGAGCAGCAATACGGCACCCGTCCCGACATGGTAGATACCGCCAACAGCGGCTTCACCGACGGCGAAGAGATCGCCATGGGAACGGATCCGACCAATCCGCTGGATCCGTTGATTTCGCGTTGCATGCGTTTCGGCGGCCATGCCGGCGATTTTCTGGAAATTCCCATCCAGGCCAAACAACGATTATCGACGTGGACACTGGAAACCTGGATTCGCCCCGAAACGAACACTGCCGGCACGGTGATTCGCCGGACGGTACAACGCTTGCCGGACGACCGTTTTGCCGCCAACTGGTTGATGGGGGTGAAACCGGACACTGCCGGCCGCGTCACTGCGTACGCCGGTTTCATCGCCAACGACGGGAGAGAACATCTTATTTCAAGCGCATCGTTTCCTGTCGGCGAGTGGACTCACCTGGCCGCGTCCTATGATACGGGTAATCCCGATCTGAAGATTTATGTTAACGGTGTTCTTGACAGCAAAATCCGGATGGTAACGGGTTCTTTCCCGATCAATGGCAAGGTCGGTGAAAACTTTGTCCGTATCGGCGAATCGTTTCACGGCGACATCGACGAGGTCCGGGTCTGGAATACCGTCCGCGACGGTGACGAGCTGCAATCGCATTTTGACCGGCATTTGGAAATCGGGAGTGAGGTTCTGGTACACCATTTCCGCTTTGATGACGGGCAAGCCAACGAAAATGTGGTTCTCTTCGGTGAGTTTCACCAACCGTATGGCCCCCAGGATTTCACGCATCCCGAAGATTGGCACAATCATTGGCGTCACGCCGCCGTTATGCACGGGGATGTAGCGTTCGCGGAACCCGGAGCCATCTGCGTAACGCCATCGCTACGTGTGATCATCGAACCGGAAGACGCCGCCCTTGCCGGAGCGCGCTGGCGTATTGTCAGCGACACTTGGCGTGATGGCGGAACGGTTGCCCAGGATCTCGACTTCGGTCTGCATGAAATCGAGTTTTCTGCCGTGGAACCATGGATCAAACCCGATTCCATGCAAGTCGAATTATCCGGCAGCGGCATGACAACGATCACGGGCTACTTTTCACATATCAGCGGCATACGAATACTTATTCAGCCGCCGGCCTCGCAAGCCGACGGCGCCGCCTGGAGGTTCGTCAACGACACGACATGGCATGACAGCGGCCGGTTGGTTCCAGCCGAGCCCGGTACGCACAACATCGAATTCCGAGCGATCGACGGCTGGTCAAATCCCGAGCCATTCGAAACAACGGTTTCGGATAACACAACGAATACATACACTCGTTATTATCACTTATTAGACACCATCGGCATTTCCGGCGACGATTTACCCGGACAATTCCGTTTCCCGCGCGGATTAGCCCTGGATGCCGACCGCAACCTGTATGTCGCCGATAGTGGCAACCATCGCGTCCAGGTTCGCGATCCAAGCGGCAACTGGACCATACTGGGAAGACGTGGTGACGAACCGGGACAATTCGAACAGCCTTTCGGTGTCACGGTTGATTCTGCCGGCAGGCTATACATTGCCGACGCAAACAATCACCGTATCCAACGATACGATCCTGTTACAACCTCCTGGACTGTCTGGGGCGGCACCGATGCCGGTGTCGAACCAGGCCGATTTAATGTACCCTACGACGTAGCCGTGGACGATTCGGCCAATGTTTATGTTGCCGATCATTACAATCACCGGGTGCAAAAACGTCTGATGGACGGAACCTGGACGATTCTGATAGATTCGGGATTCGACGCCGAAACCCAGACACGGTTACCGGCAGGAATCGCGGTGGACGGCAACTCCTTGATCGTTGCCGATCATGGCGCGGAAACCGGCATCAGTCGTGTACGTCGCTTCGACATTCACGGCGACTACATCGAGACTTTCCCCGGTATGGCCGACGGGATTGCCATCAAGAAACCGCGATCTCCTTTCGCGGCGTCGGCCGACAGTCTTCTGATCGCGGACATGGTGAACAATCGTATTTTACGTTTCTATCAAACCGCGGGTCGATGGGACATACTGCTGGGAGCGGCAACGCTCAGCGAACCCGAGGGAATTGCAATGGATCTTCCGGGATTCGTCTATATCTCGGATACCGCCAATCATCGTTTGCTACGGTTGGGATTATCGGGATACAGTGGGCAGGTCATCACGCCATTCTCTACAGCCATGCCGGCACGCGCCTCTGCCGCTTCCGGCGATGCAGTCATGGCATTGCGCTGGAAGGGTAAGACGAACTGGCTCTATACAATCCAATTCCATGACAATCTCGCGAACGACCACGGCTGGCAGGTGTTGCCTGGCGCGGAACGTTTACCGGGAGAGAACGGAATGATGAAATTCATCGACTCCGACCCAACGCCCCCACTATCTCGATTCTACCGTATTCTAGCATATTAGACCCTTTTCCGTAGATATACACGTTTTTGCGTGTATCTTTTCTTATGGAAGATCAACTCGATTGACGAGAACCGGCGACGAGAGCGGATTACGATTCGGATGCCCAACCTCGTGGACCGATCTCGTCGCCCACTATCAGTGTATGTGTACGAGTACGTTTTTCGCCTCTGATCCGTACTAGTACACGCATATCACCCCTGCCGCATCAGTGTGTCGGCATGCCGATTCGACAGGTTCATAGCAAAATGCCAAGCATTTTGATGCTTTTGCTTTACCTGCAAACCGCCGTTGCGTTGACTTTCGAACGGTTCTTGGTATTATGACCCGTTTCAACACCTAAAACCGGTCCCGGACCAGGCAATATTGATGGGAGAAAAATTATGTCTACTCCGTTACGCATCGCCGTCATCGGCATGGGCGGATTCGCAGCACGGCATCACGATGCGATTATGGCGTTGGAAGCGGAAGGGATGTGCCGTTTATGCTGCACCTGCGATCCGGCCATCGACACCTTCGACGAACGCCGACAGCAATTACAGTTCGACCGTCGCGGCGTCCGCCTGTTCCACGATTACCTGGACATGCTGGATCGCTGCCGCGCCGAATTGGACGTCGTAACCATCCCGACACCTATTCCGTTGCATGCACCGATGCACCAGGCGTGTGTCGAACGGGGCCTGGCGGTATACCTGGAAAAACCACCCACACTGGATATCGATGAACTCGAAAGGATGCTGGCGGTGGAAAAAAACGCCAGACATGAGACCATGGTCGGGTTCAACTTCATCGTGGAACCGGAACGCCAGGCATTGAAACGCCGGTTGGTTGACGGCGAATTCGGGACCGTGCGATGTGTCACCGTGTACGGTCACTGGCCGCGCAACACCGCCTACTATCAAAGGGCCGGCTGGGCCGGTCGATTAATGCTCGAAGAACGGCCGGTCCTGGACTCGCCGATGGGCAACGCGTTGGCGCATTACGTTCACAACGGATTGTTCTGGGCCGGCACAAACGAATTGTTTGACTGGGGCCGGATCGAGCAGGTCGAAGCGGAACTCTACCGTGCTCATGACATCGAGGGAACCGACACCGTCTTTGTCCGGGCCGGCATCTCCGGGGGGCCCGAAATGCGGCTTACCCTGAGTCATGCATGCGCCGCCGGAAACCGCCATTACGAGCGCATTTCCTGCGAAGGTGCAGAAATCGAGTACATCGTCAACCGCCGGGAGGAAGAAGGACCGCCCATTACGATCCGACCCCACAACGCGCCGGAGGAGGAGATCACGACACCCACGCCCGCATCAACCACGCTGAATCTGCGCACCTATTGCGAGTACGTGCGCGGCACGAAACCCCGTCCCCCAACCCGCCTCGAAGACAGCCGTCCGTTCGTCGAACTCAACGACCTCGCCTATCTCGCAGCGGGCAATATCGCCACAATTCCCGCCTCGTTTCGCGAAACGCATGATGACGGGTTCCTATCCGTTTCCGGGCTCAAGCAGGCGATGGATGAATTTGCGGCACATGGCATCATGCCATCCGTCCAGGGTCTTCCATGGGCCGTCGCCGGCGGACACGCCACACGGGCCGATCTTCCACGACTGCATCAAGCCGTGCGGCAAATGGTTGACAATCGGCAACCCGCGTAGTCGAGTTCCAGGCATACCCGTGGGCAAAAGCTTGCGCTCGACAGGTAGTCCAGCATTTCGTGACGCAGGAACATGGCCGCCGGATCGGACTCGGACAAGGTGAGGCCACAGACCAACAGTTTGCCCGGGCCGACTCGCCATTCGAAGAGCGCGGCCTGTTTGACGATCAGTTTGTAGGAACTGACCAACTCGATGATGGGATCGAACGGAACGGATTGGATTCGCAATCACGCGACCAGAATTCGCTTTTCTCCAGGCGATCATGGTGATCGTCCCAGTAGGCGGGCACGGGTATGCGGCAGACAAACGCTTCGGGCGCGGGCGGACGCAACTCGGCGCCGGGATCGGCCTGGTAGATGAAATCCCATTCGCCGTCCAGTGACAGCGTCACGGAATGCGCGTCGGATATATTCTTGTTTCTAGACATGATTTTTCGCACCTGTCTCCTTTTGAAATCTGCATCACACCGGCTTTGCGACTACTCATCCCAGGCCGGAAGCCCGGCGCGAATATTGCATAGCGATTCGTAGAAATCCATCGGAACGAACACAGATCCTGTTCCTTCACTGCTGTGGCTGTCGGCACCACCGGTTTTCACCTAAGAAAGGACGCCATCGCCGCATCTTCATATTGGCCAATATCCGCAGTGTCACCCAGAAATTTCAGGGCCTGGCCGTCTTTAACCTTTTCGGCCTCTTCAGCAAGGAGCGCGAAATACTTTTCCCGCACTTGCCGGCAGGCCGGATCATAAAAACAGTTGCGCATCTCATCCGTATCATTTTCGAGATCGTAGAGTTCGCACGAGTCCGAGAAATTCCAGACCAGCTTCCAGCGTCCATCGGTAACCATACGCGCGGAATAGTGTCCGTACCAGTCGCCGTGATACTCGGCGTAATGCACCTTGCGACTCCAGTCCGGAGTTTCTGATTCAAACGTTCTTAGCGATTCCCCGTGCAGTGTTTGTCCCAGTATCTCATCTTGCGCACCGCCGCCCATTATATCCACGCACGTGGCGGTTACATCCATCAAATGAACCGGTTCGGTTACCCTGCGATGAACGTGAACTCCTGCCGGCTTATACAGCATCGGTATCCGGTAAATTTCATCATACATATACGAGCCTTTGCTGTGAAAACCGTGTGACCCCGCCATATCGCCGTGATCGGCCGTGAAAAAGATCGCTGTTTCGTCATATAATCCCTCCTTTTTCAAGAAATCTATGGTTTCACCAAGGCATCGATCGATCAGCTCGAGGTAGGAAAAGCAGGCCGACAGTTTCCGCCGCAGGTTCTCGTCCCTCGCTTTTTCCGTCAGATTGCCCTGTCTCAGTTGGGTCTGAACCTGCAGTTTATGCTGGTTGAGCGGTTTGCCTTCGAGCGGATCGTTTCTGTTGGACCACAGAGGGATTTCGTCGGGATCGTATCGGATTCCGAATTCCCGCGGCACGAGCCAGGGCGAATGCGGGCCTGGGAACGCACAGAAGGCAAGAAAAGGATTGTCTCGTTTGTTTACCCCAATAAACTCCCGGCAGAACCGTGCGGCTGCAACATCAGGAAAGTCATCCAAGGGAACATCCACTATCCCGGAAATCTGTCCCGGCGGGATATTCCTGCTTCCTTTCTCTTCAACTAGCGGCCCTAACTTCAGGTTGGGATGCCAATGGGATGAAGCGAGATAAGGCAATTCGGATTCATCCGGACGGGGATGGGTGACATGGAAGCGTGAATTGAAAAGGTCATCCGCCGGCCCGATATGCCATTTGCCGAAATATCCCGTCCTGTAATCCGTGGTCTCGTCCGCCCAGTCCTGTATCATGGTCACGTCCGGTGGCAGATGATGGCAGTAACTGTAACCGGGACTTGAGTTGTTGAACATATGATGCCCGTGCGCATACAGCCCGGTCATCAGGCTTGCGCGCGCCGGCGAACAGATGGCCGTTGGCGTGTAGGCGTTGTCAAAAACGATCGAATCGCCCGCCAGTGCGTCAATGTTTGGTGTTCGGACCAAATCGCTGCCATAACAGCCGAGAAGATCGGTACGAAGCTGATCACAAAATATGACCAGGATATTTTGTCTGATATTTTCGTTCATATTAGTAATCCAACGGCTATTTTCCTTCATTATCTTTCTATTCAATTGTGAACCGTGAACTTTGAACCGTGAACCCCTGAACCCCTGAACCGCTGAACCCCTAGGTAAAATCGGCCTGTACATCCTGAATCGCGTTGATCAGAGCCTGAATATCCTCTTCACCGGGTTGCATCTCGTCGGTCGAGGCTTGCAGGGCAAACGGGGTATGAATCAAACGTTCGGGAATCATGGTTCGAAGCGTCTCCCGGATCGCATCACGACCGCGGTTGATGAACAGTTGCGCGCTGAACCTACCCAGAATAATGAAATCATCGCCGAATCGTTCTCTGGCCGCCATATATTCCGTATCGCCGACCGGCGGCGGGGTCACCGAATGAATGCCATCCATCCCTGTCGCCTCGAATTCGTCGAACAGGGCGGTCAGACTACCGCACATGTGAACCACGCATTTCATAGTTCGTTCATGGGCCATATCAACATATTTTTTGACATGCGGCAACGTCAGGTCCCGGTAATAGTCCGGAGAGATGATTTGGGAGGACGTGTTTTCGGTCAACATCAACACCGTGGCCTTCGGGCAGGCATTCAATCCGATGGCAATTCCTTCGAGATTTTTGCGATGCATGGTATCGAGCAAGGCGCGCATCCGGTCCGGGGCATCCATCAGAAAATAATAGAAATTCTCCACCCCGGTTTCGAATTGCAGCATCTCCTGGACGGGCGACCATTTCCAGCTTACGCTCCAGCATTTCCTGCCTTGTTCTTCCGTGAATTCAGGATTTTTGCGATAGACCAGATTTTCCTGCACGTATTGCCAACGCGGCAGATCGTCCACGGATTTCAAGGGGAATTCAATCATATGATTGCTGTGCCGCCGGGCGGTGAGACGACCCCGCGGGGTTTCCCAGCTAAAATGGTCGACATCGTCTTCGCGTGAATGCGCAAAGCGCACATTTGCATAGTCAATCGTCAGCCAGGGAGCGCCGCGACTGGCAAACGGCTTCTCCTGGTTGCGCGACCCCCCGCTGCCGAACACCCGTCTTCCGTCATCCGTAAGCTGGAAATCTTGCGATTCCGGCAAATTGTACGGGTCGAATTGTCCGAGGGTCCAGTAAAGGCGATGCGGGGCGCGCCCCTCATAAATCGATCGCAAGGTAACCCTGTTGTCATTTTTCATGATAGATACTTCTGCTTTTCCGTTGTGGCACCGGGAGTATATCCCCTCGTTAATACTTTGAGAAACCAATTTTTGATAACTGTTCGGGCATCTGGCGCGTCGATGCGTACGTCCTGACCGGCTACCGGCACCCCCTCGCTCCAGTTGGCGGGATCGTGCCACAGGTCGGTATCACCCGCACCTGTCCATTCGTTGGTTGCGCTGTAGGACTGACCGGCCATACACAACCAGATTATCGCCAACGCGGCGACCCGGAAGTTTCTTGCATTTGTTTTCTTAACATCCGTTCTCATACTGCATTTTCCTTTCCGGCATTTATTCTTCAGAAATATAATATCAGACCCCAAGCCATGGTTCAATGCCATTTTTGTGGAGCCGAGGGATCCAAGAGGGAGCCAAGGGGAGCCAAGGGACAGACACATTTATTGCGGCAAAACATGGCTTCGCCGCGATCTGCTGCGTCGGTTCGCGAAACGCAGATTCCTTGCATCTGCCGCTAAGCCCGCATGGACGCTTGCTGATCGACATAGTGACCGATATTGCAGAATCTTATCGTGGCGAAGCCGCGCAAGCCATTCGGTTTTTGTGGATCCGGCGGCATGTCATGGCTGCACGGCAGAAGGAACCCCGCCGGACCGAATCCGGATCAGGCGCCTGTTCCCCTTAACCGACGGAAAAGATCTGGCGCCCCAACGCGATATTGACTTTGTGGGCTCGGTCGCTAGAATGTTACGTATTTCTATTAGGTAACACTTGGTATGAGTTTTCACATTGCGTGCGTGAGTTTCCGGGCATACCGCTCATTCTATTGCATGGCGCGAATGACCATGACAGGGTGGGTTGTTCTGTTCGCCGGATTGCTGATGATGAGTTGCGGCGTCGGACAACGCCGGTTACCGCTGGACGGCGACGGGCGACTGCATGATGCGTTGGGACAGCCGTTGAATTTTTCCATGCCGGCAAAACGCGTGATCTGTTCCGGATCCGGATGTTTGCGTTTGCTTACGTACCTACAGGCCCAGGATCGCATTATTGCCGTGGACAGTATCGAGCGGCGGGGATCGCCCCTGAACGCCAGACCGTACGCCATCGCCAACCCGCAATTCAAGGAATATCCCCTATTTGGCGAGTTTCGCGGCTGGGATAATCCCGAATTGATTGCGGCGCTGAATCCGCCGCCCCAAGTGATTTTCAAGATCGTCGGCGGTCGCGGCCAAAATCCGGCGCAACTGCAGAGAAAAACCGCTGTTCCCGTGATTCCGCTTCACTATGGCAATTTGGGTGATGGCCGCGATACCCTGAATCGCAGCTTGCGGGAGATGGCGGCTGTCGTCGGAAAATCGGAACGCGCTGAGGCGGTGATTGCGTATTTCGATGAACTTGAGCAGGATCTAAGACGGCGCACGCGGGATATCCCCGAGGACATGCGGATCACATGCTACGTTGGCGGCCTGGCTCAGCGCGGTCCGCACGGTTTGCAATCCACGGATTTGTCGTTTGAACCGTTCACATTCGTGTCCGCGCGCAACGTGGCCGCAGCCAGTGACGGCGGCATCAACCTTTCCCATGCCATGATTTCCAAAGAGCAGCTCCTTGTGTGGGATCCCTGGGTTATTTTTGTCGATATTTCGACGCTGCGTTTGGATGCCGGCGCCGATGCGATCTCGCAACTTCGTGAGAATCCCGCCTTCCGAACCTTGTCGGCGGTCCGGGAGGGTCGGGTGTATGGTCTGTTCCCGCACAATTCGTATAACCGCAACTTCGAGACCGTTTTTGCCAATGCCTACTATGTGGGCGCCGTGCTGTATCCCGACCGCTTCGCGGATATCGATCCGATGGCCAAGGCCGACGAGATTGCCGTGTTTCTGAATGGGGGACCGGCGTTCGAATCATTGAATCGAGAGTTTGGAAACATGGGTTTCCGTCGCATCCCGCTGGAGAATTAAGGTTGTGTCGCACTTGAATCAAGGTCGGATACCATCGGCGTATGCGGCCTATACCCGCCGCAAGACGAAGGTAGTCGCTGCCTTGATGCTGCTCTGTGCGGTTTTATTCTTTGCGGCCTTGTCGCTGGGTGCTGTTCACGTTCCGCTCCGGGAAGTTATACGGGCCTTGCTGGGACTCGAGACCACGGGATACTGGGGAATTATCGTCCGCGATATCCGCCTACCGCACGCTCTGGCGGCCTTTTTGGCCGGCGCGGGGCTGGCGGCCGCGGGAGCGGCGATGCAATCGATTCTGCGCAATCCGTTGGGATCGCCGTTCACGCTCGGTTTGAGTCAGGCGGCGGCATTCGGGGCGGCCTTCGCCGTCATGGGACTGGGCGCCGGCGTGATGCAATCGACCCAGACCGATGCCGTCACCGTTGCCCGCAGCGGGCTTACCGCCTTGACGGCGTTCGGCGCCTGCATGGCCGCGGCGCTGATCGTCATCGGAATCGGACGTCTCCGCGGCGCCACGCCCGAAGTGCTGGTCTTAAGCGGTGTCGCGCTCGGATCGCTCTTTTCCGCCGGCACGATGTTCCTGCAGTATTTTGCCGATGACGTGCAGCTTGCCGCCATGGTATTCTGGACCTTTGGCGATGTGGGGCGGGCCGGCTGGCGCGAAGTCGGCTACATGGCTGCCGTTGTTGGTGTCGGGGTCGCCTTCTTTTCGATCAATCGCTGGAACTACAACGCCATCGATGCCGGTGACCAAACCGCCCGCGGCTTGGGCGTGCGTGTCGAACGCGTGCGGCTGATGGGCATGATGGTTGCCGCGATGTTGACCGCGGTAATTGTCGCGTTTCTTGGTGTAATCGGGTTTGTCGGCTTGGTCTGCCCGCATATCGTGCGGCGTATTATTGGCGATGATCACCGGTTTTTACTGCCGGCAACCTGCCTGACCGGCAGTGCGCTTTTATTGGCCGCGGACACGATTGCCCGGTTGGTGCTGGCGCCGCATGTATTGCCGGTTGCCGTCTTGACCGCATTCCTGGGGGCGCCGGCATTCCTGTATCTTCTGATTCGGCGGAGCGTCGGGTCATGATGCTCTCAGTCCAGGACATCCGTGCGGAATATCGGAATGGACAACTTGTCCTCGACAATATCGGTTTCTCGCTTGACAGGGGGCGGACGCTGGCCGTTCTCGGACCCAACGGCGCCGGCAAGACCACGCTGTTGCGCTGTATCAACGGGCTGATGAAGCCGCGGCACGGGGTCGTGCGCGTAGAGGATATCGACGTCCTGAATCTGCATCCGAATGCGATTGCGCATCGCCTGGGGTACGTCGCGCAGCGTCACGAAGTCGGGCGCGTCAAGGTTTTCGATGCCGTGCTGCTGGGTCGCAAACCCCACATGGTCTGGTCCCCATCCAGGGCGGATCTGTCCAAGGTGAGCGGCGCGCTGGACCGCTTGGGGCTGCGGTCTTTGGCGCTGCGTTACCTGGATGAACTCAGCGGCGGGGAACTTCAGACGGTGTGCATTGCCCGCGCCTTGGTGCAGGAACCCTCGGTCCTGTTGTTGGACGAACCGACCAGCAGCCTGGATCTCAAGAACCGTCTCGATATCCTGGCCCTGATCCGCCGCATTGTTCGTGAGCACCGCATGGCTGCCGTCATCACTCTGCACGACATCAACCTGGGCCTCCGATTTGCCGACCAGCTCCTTTTTCTGAAGGATGGCCGTGTTTTCGCTCAGGTCGAACCCGACGCGCTCAAGGCCGAAACCGTGGCAGCCGTTTATGGCGTTGCGGTGGATGTCGTCCGGCACGACGGGCAGAAAGTTGTCATTCCACGGATTTCGGTCGAGCCGCCAACCTTCAAACAAAAAAACAAGGAAACCCCATGAATCAGAACGAAACCCGAAGGAAACGGATCCCCACATTCGAGGAAACGGTAACGTTTCATGGTCACGCCTGCCCGGGGCTTGCGCTTGGCTATCGTGTGGCTGTGGCGGCCATGAATCGGCTTTGTGCCGCGCGGGCTGAAGATGAGGATCTTGTGGCCATTGTCGAGAACGACGCATGCGGCGTGGATGCCGTGCAGTATGTCTGCGGCTGCACCTTCGGCAAGGGAAACCTTATCTTCCGGGATCACGGAAAACATGTCTACACCGTTTTCAACCGTACCACGGGCACGGGAATCCGCATCTACGCGGAGGCGCCGCAAACGGTCGAGTCCGGGACCGCGGTCCTCGCCCGAAAAACAAACCGAACGGCTGACGAGCAGACGACCTTGGACGAGGGTCGCAAACGTCGCACCGACTGGTTGATGTCGCTTGCGGAACATGACCTGCTGCGTATCGTCGACGTTCGCGAGCCACCTCCCGCCAGAGCGCGTATTCATGCCGCAAACCGCTGCCCGGGTTGCGGTGAGCGGATGATGGAAACCCGTTGCCGCGTGGTCGGGGCGCGAAAGCTATGTATTCCTTGCGCGCAACAAGCGGATTCGTCGTCTTCTGCCGCTAAGAGCCGCTAAAGCCGCTAAGGGACAGACACTTTTTCGACTTTGTCATACATTCCGTCAAAGTTAAGGAACATAAAGCATCACAGGACCGATCAGACCTCCGATCCCCACCTCCCCGGTCCTACTCCGGTTGACACGAACGGTGACGACGTTTTCCCCGCCGTAGCGCAGCGCATCCGCGACCGCAAGTTGGAAAGGACGGAACGAAGCGCCAAATGCGTACACATCGAATTCGGCGCCGTCGTGATTGCCTCCGATATATTCGCCATTCAACCAGACGTCCGCGGTGTCATTGACTCCCGAAAACCAGAGATGCAGGTCGCGGCCCTCGTATTCCGCCGGCACATAAACGGTCTGCCGATACCAGGCCGGCCCATAGTAATGATGCAGGCCCTGGGCCGACCAGGTACGGTCCGTGCGCAACCGTTGCCAGTTGGCCCCGGGGGAGACGGGCAGATGATATCCCGCATAGTGACCCCACTGCTCACGATCCAGAATAAAATCCCACGCGTGATCGAAGCGCACCACGATGTCGCCACGACCCTGGCCGGTGGATTCGTAATGGCGCAACGCGGGTGTCTCAACAAACCGCCGGAACAGCGACTGCGCATGTCTCGGAAACAGCATCGGATACTCGAATTCCTCAAGCATGGCGTCACGCAGAGCCTCCGCGCGCCGCATGGCTTCCTTCTCGGCCGCAAAGTCGAACGTATCCCGCGCCGCGCGGGACGCGCAGTATGCATCCAGCATTTCCATCTGGCGGCGCAGGATTTCGATGCGTTGCGCATAAACCCCGTCCGCCGCTGCATGGGCCGCGTCCAAATAGCGCCAGGCCGCGGCGCGCCATTCAGCATCATGGATATGCGGCACATCCCACACACTGCCTGCGTGGAAGTTTCCGTCCCGTACGCGATGTTCCAGATGCTCGTGATAGCCCTTCATCGCTGCGGCGGCCGGTCCGTAGAACTTCTCGTAAAACTCTTCCATTAATGCGTCCACGTCCGTCGCGGGATCCCAGAACAATTTCAGCGTAACGTACATGGTCGGCAGATGCGCCGCCCAGGCGTCCGAGGGGCCGCCGGTCCAACGGGTTACCCCGCGCGCAAAGACCGCCGGTATTTCCTCACGCATACGGTGAACCATGGGGAAGAGAAAACCGGGATCCGCCAGATTGAACTGGTAGGCATACCAGGACACCTGCTCCGGATCGATATGTTGCAGCCACTCGTCGAGCACCACCAGCGGTTGATTGGATTCCGTGCAGACCGGATTGTTCGGTCCGTGACGCCGGCAGACGTGGATCGGCGCGAGGGTGATGGCGATGTTACGGTGCGGCTGAACCTGTACCGGCGGCAGCATGTGCAGGTGGTAGGCGAAAAAGCCGAATTTCACGTCCGGTAATTCGTCTTCCAGCGCTTCGGCCAGATGATTGATAAACCAGATATAACGATCAGTATAGGACGGTTCCATCCCGGTAAACGGCGTGGAGAGAGGAGGGTCCAACGCGCGGCAGTGGTCGCATTCACAATAGCCGCGCGCGTCCTGAGGGTTGACTTGCGAGAGCATCTTGTGATCCGGATCGGCCCGCAACATATCCCGGATGGCCTCCAGAACAATGAGGAACACTTCGTTTTGCTGCAGGTCATCCGTGGAATTCGTCAGGCAGAGCTGCCGCGGCCGGCGCTCGCCGTCGATCAGGGAAAAGTACTCCGGGTTTTCGGCGAAACGTTGCTGTCGCAAACGTCGCGAATGAAACCCGCGCATGTTATGACTGGAAAAACGGATCCCGCTGCCGGCGCGTAGCCGCCGGTTCCATTCCTGCGCCGCTTCATGTCGGGAACCGGGTCGGCCAATGAATGCGGGCACCTGAATCGTGTGCTGGGCTGCCACGTAAAGTGAATCAGTTTCCGGCAACACCCGCCCGATGTCGCCGGGCATATACCAGCGCACGCCGAGTTGTTCGAGCAGCTCGTAGGCCGCCGTCAGCGTGCCCACCGCCGACAAACCCCGCAGTTGTACACCCTGACCATCGGCCACCAGGGCAAAGGCCCAGGGATCGTCGCCGGTCTCACGAATGAGATCGTCCAAGGCGGCGTCCGCTGCCCGGCCCACCCGAATGGCCACCATGCCGTTCGCGGCCACGCCGGTTTCAACGGGTAATATCGCTCCGGTGATGAGTCGGATGTGTTCGACCAATTCGTCCGCGGCCAACTTTTCATCGGCGTCGGGCGCATCCGGCAGCACAATCGCCGCCCGCGGTTCGCCCTGCTCCACCAGGGTGAGCCGGACGCCCGCCGATACGCATACAGCGGACATCAAAAATACGAGGCAATGGCTGGCAATCCAATCCGCTGTCGATTTTTTCATCATTTCAGACTTTTCTGACAAGGCCGTATAATATGTTGGCACAATATTCCGGATGGATCCATGACAATAATTATGCCAAATCATTTTCCGAAAACAACTTCAATTTTCCAACGAGGTCTGCAGCTTGCGACTTTTGTTTCGTCTGCTCATTCTTCGATTTTTCCGGCAGGAAGTTCGTCTTTAAGCTTGCGCGGTACGACCAGCTCGCCGGGGTGATAGGCCAGCAGGCCCGGTACGTTGAGGAACCGCAGTTCCGGACGATTATGACGGGTTCGGAACGACCAGACCTTCCCGTCCATGCCCGGCGGCACCGGTACGAACGTGAAGCCATGCGCCGTAAGCGCCTCCTCATGCGGAACAGTTTCTCCGTCCGGCCGTATCCAGGCGTGGCGCCCCTCGCGCAGCGTGCCCCAAAGTTGAATCTCGCGAACGCCCCGTGGCACGTAAAAATAGTGGCGGTCAAGCCATTGTCGCCTGACCGGCGTTGCCGGGTCGGCGCGGATGGCGAGCCCGGTACCAGGCCGGGGATCGTAATCCCAAAAGAAACCCTGGCCGGTATTTTCAATTTCCAGGCGGTATACGCCCGGTCCCGGAACTTCCAGCCGGAGCGTATGGGTAAAGTCCGTCGCCCGCCACGCTTCGCCCCCACTCACCGTTTGGCGGGGTGGATCGACATTGGACGGGATATCTCCCGCTTGGATTGCCGCACCTGATTCATCGCGCAAGCTCCAGCGCAAGGGACCGCGTCCCGGCCAGCAATGACCGGCCGAAAAATAGAGTGCCGGCAACCGGCGGTCGCGGGACCACAACTCGAACGTCAAATCACCGCGATGTCCTTCGCTGCCATGGAAAACCGGCGCACCGCGCGGAACGTCCGGATCGAAATCGAAACCGGCAGGCACCAGGCCCGGCCCGAAATCGACGACTTGGATGTCCATATCCGGCGCGGGATACGCCGCGGTACCTTGTGCCAGCATGGCCATGATTTCCTGGTCGCTGAAGGGATCGTCCTCGCGTTCGCGGTGAATCCCGGCGGGACGGAACCGTCCGCCGCCCTCAACCATCTCGATGGCATCGTCCCGCCGGATGACAAACCGGTCCAAGTAGGCCATGGTATTGATGACATCAGCCATATTCCGCGCGCGCATCCGCCACAGATGGGCAACGAGCGCGTCAAAATCTTCCTGAGACTCGCGTACATTCTGGTAAAGATCAACGAACCGGGTATAGAGAATGAGGTCATCGATCCGATGGCGCACCGCGCCGTTTGGAGACAACGGACGGGCCTCGGCCAAGGCCCGGTACATCCGCCCGATTCGCCGTTCCACAGGCAACCCCAGCCCTGGAACCTCCGGGGCTTCCGTCGCACGGTTGATGGCGGTGAAGTAGCCGCGCATCGCATTCGCCGCGGGGCCAAACGCATGGTCCAGAAACTCGTCAATAATCGCATCCTTCTGCTCAGCCGCACGGACATCCCAGAGGATGCGGGAGGCAAGATAGAATCCGATCCCGTTCACCCCCCAATTGGCGTTTCCGCCGCCGATCAAAAAACGCACCCCGTGCGCATTCCAATGGGGCAGAGTCCTCGCAATATAGGGTAGATTCGAAGCGCGACTTTGGCCGGGCAGGAATCCGGAGCTGGAGGTGAAGCTGCGCGCGTAGGCTTCCCGCTTGCCGAGCAGCCGGGCGCGCGCGCCCCATCCCTCCAGCATTTCCTCCAGCGTGGTGCCGAAACGCAGATGCGTGGACTCCAGACTGACGATCACATTGGGATGCACGTCGATGTTGGTCGGGGGCGAATGCCAATTATAGGCGTACATCCCGACGTATTTCGGTCCGAACCCGAGATCATTGATGGCGGTCGCGACGGCATTGGCCAGCACCACGGCCCGGTCGCTGGGGGTACCCAGCGCCTCGCAGCCGGGGCATTCGCACCAGCCACCGCCATCGCTCGGATCCATGGAAAGCGAATCCAGTTCCGGGCGATCCAACATCCGCTGAACCGCATCCTCCACAACGAAAGCCCGCAAATCGGGATTGGAAATGCACATTTTATTACCGCGCCGCTCTCCATCGATCAGTGCCAGGAATTCAGGGTTTTCATCAAATACTGCCTGATTGCGTCTGACGATCGCCTGGTAGGCGTGCCCCGTGGAAAGTTGAAAATCCGATGCCGCCCGGTTACGGATTTGCCAGTCCCGAACGGCTTCCTGAAGCCAGGGAGCCCGTCCCATACGCAGGGTCGAACCCACGCGACGCACATGATAATCCGGACGTTCGAACGTATCGACGGCCACCACCAAGTCGTCCATCGAGGGAACGATTTCCCAGGCGGGAGCGGGGAAATAATAGCGATATCCCAGCCGCTGCAAAAGATCCCACACCGCATGACGGGCGGCGGTCGGCAGGGCGCCCACCAGCCAGAGGCCGTCGTCATGGCTGCGCAACAGGTAATCCTCCCGTCCTTCCACGCCCGCCGGATCGAACCGATCGATCCAATCCAGGGCGGGGAAGTCTTCGGCGGTACCAACGGCGATCCCTGTGCGGCCGTCGCCTTCAATCACTTCGAAATCCGCCCCGGCTATCCGTCCGAGCATATCGGCCAGGTCTCCGGCGGCCGCGCGGACCTGTTCGCAGGTTTCATGCCCGATCACCACCGGCCACTGGGCCACGCCGTCCTGCGCCAACCGGACGGATACAAAGGGATCCGGCGCCGGCGGCATCGCCCCATGCGCGGCCGGAGGAACCGGTCCGGCGACGGCATACGCCAACCATATTACCGCAAGCATGCCGATTCCCAAACGCGCTGCATGTGTATCAAACATATCCACAACCAAAAACTCGCTCGCCGTATGATTCCAGTTGCGACCGCCGATCCGTCGCCATCGAAACGGTGTGGATACGCGGTTGCGATCAACGTAACCGTTCAAGGGGTTGAAACATGTGCTTTTTCTTTTCACATCTGACATTTACATGTCCTTAATAGACCCAGTTTTCGGAAGCGGTCGAAAGAATCGAACGATTCGGATGATTCGGATGATTCGATTCCTTCGACTTCGTTGATGATTTTCATTCTCCGCGCGTTCACCGTACCTGAATCAACGAACCGGGGGGCGATAGGATTCTCAGGAAAGCGACCGTACCGTCTTGGGCATCGACCCGATCATCCTCGGAAGGCGGCCGGGTTTCCTCTCCGGCCAGGGCCGTGATCGGCGCGCCTGCATAGAGTGGCAAACTCTCCATCGCATGAATACGGTACTGCATGGCGTCTTCGTCAATACGATCGAATACCAGTTGACGCTCAGCCGCTTTCAAACCGTACCAGATCGCGATGCGTCCGCCGCCGCCGGCGCCACCGTATGCCGTTGCCGAACTGTAGGACTGGTTTCCGCCAAGCGCTTCGATCAACGACTGGGGACCGCCATAGAGCCGCTCGGTCATCACCAGGATGCCGCCGCCGCTGCCCGAACCCGGTCGGCGGCCGCCGGCGGCGCGGCCGGCATGTCCGTTGGCGCGCAGGATGCCGTCGAGATGAAACGAGCCATCGGTTTCAATCCAGATCGCGCCGCCGCCCCCTGCCTGCTCGACTTGAAAACTGCGGCCCCCGGCACTGCCGGGATGAGCTTGCAGGATGTAACGGGCGTTGTAATTCGCGGGATACGCATCGCCGCCGTCACGCATCAACCCATCGCCGCCGCGGCCGCCATACCCGCCGCCGCCGGCACCCTGATTCGCGGAAGTACTGGCATATCGCGTACCGCCGCCCGGTCCGGCTTCATCAGCCGAGTAACCGGCGCCGCCGGCATCGAAACCGGCGCCTTCGGCCACGTACATTTCCCGGCAGACAAAGCGCGTCGCGCCGCCGGCCGTCTGGTGAGAAACCGGATAAATCCAGCAATTGGTCGCCAAGCTGATATCGCCCGCGACGACCACCTGACCGCCGGCGCCGTCCTCAAGCGTCTGCGTCACCAGCCAGCCGTCGTTCAGCAACGCCAGCACGCCGCCGACGGCAACATCGGGCTTGCGAACGCGCAACCGACCGCCGTCGATCCTTAGGTCGCCGCCAATGTCCAGCGCGGTTTCGCGGTCCGCGCGCAGCTTGCCCTTCAGGCGCAACTCGCCGCCGACGGCCACCGACAGCGGATGGCGCGCGATCAATCCGCTGCCGGGCGCAATCTCAAGATCGCCCGTGATCGTGATCGCGCTGTTGGTGTCGAACCCCAGCGTCGCGCCGTTCGCGACCGTCAGGTTGTCGACCGCAAATTCGAGCGTGCCGTCTTCAAAAGCCACCCCCTCGCCGAACCGAAGAAAGCCGCTGATCTTTTCGACCGTATCTCCGGTCCCGAGCCCGATCACACCGGTGGGGTCGGTGAAATACAAACTGCCCCACTGCGCCTCTTCGCTGAATCCGGTACCCGTACCGCGCCGGCACCAGTTCCAGTACCAGACCATGTGACGGTACCGATAGTTGTCGCCGGGTGCCGCCGAGAAGGTCACGGATGGCAACGGTTCCAGAGCCTGCGCCGCCGCGTCGTAGTGTAGCGCGATGCGCCCGCCGCCGCCGCCGCCCGAATGGTTGGTCGCCTTGTCGCCGCCGTTGGCGCGAACGATGCCGCCCTGACCGGCAAAGGTTTCGCAACTCAGGTAGATGGATCCGCCCGCGCCGCCGGCCGTGTGACGCGGACCGGAGGTGCTGGCATTGGCGCCGTTGGCCGACAGCAAGCCGTTGACCGTGTCAGCCGTCAGCACCGTCTCCCAGTTGGCCATCGTCAGCGTGGCGTTCTCGATCATCAGCGCGCTGAGCGCCGCCGTGCTGTTGGTCAGCCGAACCGACGCGCCGTTGTCGATGATCACCGGCACGCCGTCGACGGGCACGCCGAACGGATCCCAGTTCCAGGGATCGTGCCAGTCGTTGCCGTCGCCGTCGCCGGTCCAGGTACATTGCCCGCCGAATTCGGCAACCGTCAACACATTCGTTTCGCTGGAAACCGCCGTGTTGCCGGCCTCGTTGACCACCGACAGCAGCAGCCGGTACTCGCCCAGCTCGGAAACCGTCACCCATGGTTCGTCCGGCGTGGCATCGGTGTCCGGCCCCTCAACCAGCGTCAGCGAGAGGGAATGAACGCCCATCGGCAGCCCCAGTGTCTCGCCGCCGGTTGAACCTTCGTCGATCTCCACCGGATGGACCGTCACGGACTGACCGGGTAGCCGTTCGCGGGTGTGTGCATTCCGGATCACCGGTACGGGGGCCACCGTGGTATATACAATCGATCCCTCCGCCCGGCGCAAGGCAACGCTTTCCGTGCTGTTCGTAAACCAGGCATAAAGCGTAATGTTGGTATCGGCGCCGGGTTGGGTGAACGGAACCCGCGCCGGAACCGCGTTGGTCGGTTCCCAACCTTCCGTGTCGATGGCGTCGATTTCGCCGGATTCGGTAAACTGAAACCGGTCGCAACCCTCCGGGATCGGAAAATCCACCAGATCGACTTCGTTGCTGTTGGTAAAATCCGTGCTGCCGGTCTGCTGGTCGGCCAGAGTGAACGGAAGGGCGGGCAGGAAATCGGCCTCCCCCGGCGGAGACGACTTGAAGGGATGCGTTTCCGGCAGTTCATCCGCGAGAATCCACTTGTGCGCAAGGTAGCCTTCAACCTTCTCACGATCATCGTCCGACAAGAGCGCCGCATAAATCAGCAATTCGGCGATCTCGCCCTCGAAGAGAAACACAGCGTCGCCGATCGATCCGACGTGCAAAGTGTAGCTTGGCGCGGAGGAACTGCCGGAAACGGTTCCGCCGGCCGTATTCGCTTTGGCGCCAGCACCGCCGTTGACATGAAAGACGGACCGATCGGCAACAGTCGCGTTCTTCGGATCGGACAAAACTACCAGCAACGCCTTGGCATCGCCCAGCCCGGATTCCTCGTGATAGGCCGTGGTTGAAAGCTGTCTGACGATCAGATCAAGGCGGTCGTTCTCATCGTCCCGATACTGGAGCTGGTAGCCGCGGCCACTGCTGGTATTTTGCGTCGTTCCCAGGAAGCCGATACGGTCGTTTGACTTTTCTGTGCGGACCACCATGAAAACGGTGCTGGTACTGTCGTGCATAAAAATCCAGTCCGAAGCGGGCGCGGTACTAACCAGAAATTCCGACCCAGAGAACTCAAGCGCCGGCAAGCCGTTGAATCCGTCGGACACATACAGCGGCCGATCACTCGCGGTTGACTGGGCGACATGCCGGATATTACCGCTTAAATCATCCCATTGCTCAACGGCAGCACCATCAAGCGTCAGCGATTCTGATACCGACGCGTCCAGCCAGAGTTCCAAATCGTCCAGCTCGGAAGGTAGAAAGGCGCGAACGACGGTCGCCGTGACGGTCAGAATCAGTGCCAGCATGGCAATAAGGATCAAATTTCGTCGGGTCTGCATGATCATCCTCCTGTGTTATTTGCGGGGTGCCATGGGGTTGTCTATTGGTAGGGTCGTGGGTATTGAAGGAATCGAAAAAGAATCGAATGATTCGATTCCCTCGACCGCCTTCCCATCCAGCAGACCTCTTTACCCACGTGTGCAAGCATATCATTGCGCACTTTCGGCGTCAACCGGCCGGTTCGCGACATCTTCGTTGTGACGATCTGCATGGTTTTACTCACTTCTTATTCCGTTAAATTTCCGGCCGAATTCAAGGTTGCCAATCGGGATCATGCGGCGACCAGAACATCCCCGGCGCCAGGAGGCCGCCGGTACCGAGTTCGGCCAGTGTAAGGTTGGCGATCTTGACGGTTACCCAGTTTTCGCCGCCGAAGGCGAGGACGCTGTTGCCGTCGGCATCGACCGTCGGAATGTCGAATGGCCGGAAACTGCCGGGCACTCCGGGCAATCCCTCGGGGGAACGTTCGTTGGAACCCATGAAGTGACCGTTGATCCAGATATCGGCATCGCCGTCCTTGCCGCCGAACCAGAGGTACAGCGGCCGGCCTTCAAATTCGGCCGGGATCGTGATCTTCTGGCGGTACCAGGCGACGCCCTTGTAATAGTGCAGCCCCTGGTCAGACCAACTGCGCGAAAAGGTTTTGATCGGTTGCCAGTTGCCGCCCAGCTCGCCCGGGCGGTGCCAGCCGCCGATATCGCCGATCCCGGCCGGATCGAGCAGGAACTGCCATTCATCCGGGAAACCGGCCACGAAATCGCCGATCTCCACGGTACGCGCATAACCGGAGCGGATCGGCTGCGAAAAGAAGCGGTTGAACATGCTGCGGGAATTCCCGGAACGCGAACGCCAGGTCAGCATACGCATGCGGGAACGGGCGCGTTCGTCGTGTCCTTCAAGCACATAGCCGACCAATTCGTCGCTGATCCGGTCAAACGGTTCGATCAATCCGTGCGCCGCCTCAAAATCGAAGCGGTTGCGCGCGTCGATCATGTCGAGGAAGTGCTCCAGCCGGTCCCAGGCCAGGCGGACCGTTCGCAATCGGGCTGCATACACCGATTCCGAATCTGGCAGCACCGCGGCGGCTTCATTCAAAGCCTCACGCAAAGCATCGCGCCGCGGATGATGCAGGAAAATCGGGAAATACAGGTAACTCGATCCGGTCATGTACGGCGTATCGCGGAAGGCGGCTTCGAGCGTTTCGTGATAGCGTTGCATCGGATCGCGCGCCGGCCCGTAGTACAGCGTGTAGAATTCGTTGAGCAGTGCGTCCACGTCGGCATCGACGTTCCACATCAGGCGCGTTGCCAGATAGAGCGTAGGCGTGTTCGCGCTCCAGGACGGACCACCGTCGATTACCTCGACGCGCATGACATTGATGCCCTTCTGGTGAATGGAGGGAATCTCGTTGCGTACGCGGTCGATCTGACTGAAGGGAAACTGCGGGCAGGCCAGATTGTTGTAATAGCCGCGGTAATACATTTCGTTGGGATTCGTCTTGTGCCATTCATCGATCAGCCAGCGCAGGATGTGACGGTCGGGACTCATCGGGTTATCCATGGCGCGGATGCGCTCAAGATTGATCGGCGCGAACACAGGCACGATGCGCGGATTGGGCTGGATGACCGGCGGCATCATGTGACGCTGGTACACGTACCAGACGATGTGCAGATTCGGATAATCCTCCGCTGTCGCCTCCAATACCTGGTTAAACAGCCAGATATAACGATCGGTCATCGATTCGACATTCCAGAACGGGTCATGCACGCCCCGGTCCAGGGCCGTGCAGCCGGCGCATTCGCAATAGCTGTAGGCGCCGCCGTCGCGCGGTCCCATGCCGATGGTAAAAAAATCGTCGCTCGGCTCACGCCGACGGATATGCGCGATAATGTTCTCGAGCGTACCGGAATTGTGATGTCCCGAGACGCAAGCCTGGCTACCGGTACCGCGTTGTTCCCCGGGCAGGCCGTGACTGCCGGTCGAACGGCCCCGGCCGCCCAGACGCACCCGGTGCCGCCATTCGCCAAAGCCGATATGCTGCAGGCGGCGGTAATCCATCGAGGGGGCTTGCACCGTCTCCTGTCGCTGCAGCGCCGGTGACAGGTTCACCGGCAGCACGCGGCCGAGTTCGCCGGGATGATACCAGCGTACCCCGAGTTGTTCCAGTAGCTCGCAGACACCGAACAGCGTTCCCTCGGCGCTCAAGCCGCGGATGTCGATCCGTCCCGGCGTCACGCGCAGGGCGAACGACGAAGGGCTGTCCTTGGCAGCGCGCACCGGCGCATCGAGCGCCGCGTCGGCGGCGGCGCCGAGGTAGACCGGCAGGAGACCGTCAAAGTTGTCGCCAACGGCAAGCACCGGCAGTTCCGCCCCGCTGATCAGGCGGATATGTTGCACCAGCTCTTCGGCGGCCGTTTGTTCCTGGGCGTCTGGCTCGGCCGGCAGCACGATCGCCGCCCGAGGTTCGCCGTCCGCGGCCAGCATCACCGGTTCGGCGCCGACACCGGAGGATGCATGCGCCAGCCAGGATGCAAAAATGATGCCGGCAACCAACAACCGCGCGGCAAACCGGTGAACGCCTGCGGCTCTTACGTCTTCGACTTCGTGGAATTTATGTCGCGTCATGATGTCCTTTTTTGTTTGGTCAAACGAAGCGAACGCTTCGAATGATTCGATCATCTCGATTCCCTCGATTCATTCGACTATCCGCCCCGTCTTCAGAGAGCGGCCGGTTTCCGCGCCGTTGCCTGCCGTAACCGACGGACCCTGCGTGGTTTGTCCGTTACCGCTCAAAAAGACCAAAGTCCGTCCGCAGGGATTCAACGGTGACGGAAGGCAACGGCGAGCCGAAGCGGCTGGCGGCAAGCCGCCGCCCACTGCGCTTTAAAGTATTGTGCTCTGCTTGGTAGTTTCGGCTGCGATAGATGTGCGTCACGATGGATTCGGCATAATTATGCGTGACCCGGTTCGGCGCTTCGTCTGGATTTCCCGCAACACGAATTCCCCGGGGATGCCCCACGATGAAATTGTGCCGGACTTCGGTTCCATGACCACTGACACTAATGCCTGTCAGGGTGCGCCCACCCGAGTAAGCTTCCCCCGTGCCCAGGGCGACATTACCGATGAACCGGTTTCGATGGCTGCCGTCGGAAAAGCCGATATTGTTCCGCAATGGCCCCTCGGCGATCGAAAGGTTGCCGGCCACGAGGTAGTTATGCGAGGCCTGTCCGCTGATCGCATGACGGCCATGCGGCTTGCGTTCGAGCAGGACCAGGTTGTTGAGATTGAAGAGAATGCCGGATGTTTCCGGCTCAATCACCGGTTGGATGACAACGTCACCCTCGTCCTCGCCCTTGAGCCAGATCCCCGGCGGTACGTCCACGGCCACACGCATGGTATCGGAATGCCGGTGCGGACTATCAAGGACCCTAACCGTTTCGCGGTAATAACCGGACGGCAGACGCACGACGACAGGCGCGTAGGATAGACGCTCCATATAAGCGTCGACCGTACCCTCCGCCGGAACCCCTTTATAGGCCTCGATCGACACGGCAGGATATGTAAACCGCTCAAGAAAAGCGCCGATCACATCAAGATAAGGATCATCGGCCGTTCCCGATCCCGCAGCATCGTCGGGGATCGTCAGTTCGATTTCGTGTTCCGGCGGGGGAACCGGCAGTTCCGCGGGAGCGCCTGACGCATGCGGCCCCAGCGAGCCCCACGCGTCAGGCGCCGAGAGCGTTTGCCGCAATGCGTCCATCCGATCTGCATCCAGGATCGATGTCAACATGGCCCGCACGGGCTCCGACATGCTCGGCGCCTCCGGTTGCGCGTCTCCCGCTCGCGAGACAGTGCCGATGGCCATCAGCAGAATGACGGGGAATAAACGCTTGGCGCGCATGGATCCGGAAATCGCGGATCGGATACGCATCGGTTTATGGCCGGCTTCGGAAACAAAGTCGCTCCATGAATGAATCGCGGGACATTTTTTTAGATGCATTGTTTCTCTCTATGGATGTTCCGTTGATACAAAGGCATACAACACACCGTTACGGCCGGTCACGAACAGGGCGTTCCCGGAGATCGCCAGGCCGGAAGTAACCTTGCTACCCAGATTGAATTCCCAGACCGGTTCGCCGGTTTCCGCCGACAGCGCCAGCAGGCGTCCGCCCTCGGTCACGGCATACAGGTAGCGACCGGCCACGACCAGGGAAACCACCATGCTGCCGGTTTCCGTATCCCAGAAGGGATCGCCGGTCACGGCATTGAACGCGAAGACCGAATGCTCCAGCGAGAGGAACACGCGGTCCCCGCCGACGGCCGGGCCGCTGAACCCCGGCGGCAACGCCAGGAGTGTTTCCCATTCCGGTTCGCCGGTTTCCGCATGAAGCGCAAGCAGCGAGCCGTGCTCGCCCTCACGGCCACACACATACACCCGGTTACCGTCGAACACAGGGGTCAGGTTGCTCTGAATACGGGCCGACCAACGTTCGCTGCCGTCGGCGGCATCGCGTGCGCGCAGGGTCCCGCCTTGAGGCAAAAACAACTGTCCGTTGCCCAGTGCCATGGACGGATTCGCCCAACTACGCGACCCGCCGTCTGGCACCTGCGCCCAATGCAGTTCGCCGTCGGCCAATCCGAAAGCGCCGGCAAAACTGCGCACGCCCGCCAATACAGCGCCGTCGGCGATCAACGGGGAGCCGCGCAGGAAAATCTGGGCGCCGGACAATTGCGAGACCATGACGTCGTGGGTCCACACCGTTTCACCGGTAGCTGCGTCTAGGGCGACCACCAAGCCGTCACAGGCTTGGTAGACCACCCGTTTGCCGTCGGTTGCCAGGGTATTGCGGGGCGACCGTCCTCCCGACAGGTTGTGTTCCCAGAGACGTTCACCGGTTACGGCATCCAGTGCTATGGCCACCGGATAGGGCGCAAGCGGTTCGGCGTTGTTCATCAGACCGGCGAAGATGCGGCCGCCGGCCACCACCGGCGCGCTGAAACCGAAGTTGCGATCGGCATGCACCCAGGCCAACTGAAGCGGTGGTGACAGTTCCGACGCCGCGGCGCCGGTACGGCCGGGTCCGCCCTGGTACATGCCCCAGTCGGCGCCGATCGTCACGCGTGGGGTGGGCGCCGGATCTGCCACCCAGATTTTGCGTTCCAGCACCGGCCAGGCGGCGCCGGTCTGATCGACGGCTTCCACAAAAAACAACACCGGATCACGCCAATCCAACGACACGTCCAATTTTCCGGTCCAACTCCAGCCGCCGCCATTATCCAAATCGACCCGGGACAACACCGGGCTGCCTCCCGGTTCAGTGACGGTGACGCTGACGGATTGCACCTTCAAGGCCGTATCGGCCGCGTTGACCAACAGCGGCAGCGTGGACCCGCGTTGCAAGCCACGGGACCAGTTGGCCTCCAGGGCCAATTCCCTCGGTGGATGGACCAGTTCCAGGTGTTGGGAAAAACCGGCTTTGCGATGGTCGGCGCTGAGACGCCCGTCGGGTTCGGCGCGAATCAGGGAAAACGACGGCCGACCCAGATCCCGGATATGCGAGCGTCCCGCATTGATGCCGAAGGTCGGAATGCCCTCGACGGTCAGGACCTGGGTCGTGTGGTAATGGCCCCAGAACACTCCCTTGCCGCCATGTTGTTTCAACAAATCCAGCAACAACGGCGCCCGAGCGCGCAGTCCATCCCAGTGGTGCAGGTTGGCGACCACATGGAACGCGCCGTCCAACCGTTCCAGCAGGGTTTCGGTCCATTCGATGGACGCACCGCCATCGACCAGCCAGGGATAATTGAGAAACAGGTAGTTGCCGGCGGTAAACGCGTAATAGGCCGGAAAAAACAAGCGCTCCATGCTTTCGCCGCGGTAGGCTTCCCGTCCCCCGCGATCCCGGTCGTGATTACCCTTGCAGGTGAACACCGGGACCGGATAACGATCGAACAGTTCCCGCGCCCATTCCATGCGTTCGATCGAATCGTTTGATACGTCGCCGGAATCGAGCACAAACAAGGGCGCCTCGGGGATGCGCCCGATATGGCGCCCAATGGAGCTGTAGAGCAGGTCGGCGTGGTAGTCCCGCGCCAGGTGCAGGTCGCTCTGGTGGGTGAAATAGAACGGTTCGTCGGGCGATCGCGGCAACGGCCGCAACTCGAATTCCAGATCCGGCAGGTTGTCGCGGTCTTCGGGCAGCATGTGGTGCAGACGGGTTGTGGGCAGGGTGCCCCGGGGATTGATCATCGCCACCCAGCGGGCCGCCTCATGCAGCGGCAGTTCAAAGCGCCCCGCGTCGTCGGTTTCAACAAAACCGTAGCCGTCGGTAATCAACGTGCCGGGCAACGGTTCGCGAACCACTCCGGCTGCCTCCACGGCAACCCGATGCACGGTACCGCGGACCACCACCGCCGCGGACGGCAAGACCGCCGGCCCCAGCAGACATAGCGCCGCCAGACACAGGATTCCCGCACAAACAGGATGCGTCGCCTGCCGTCGGTTTCGGACATGGAATCTCACCGCATATCGATTGAAGACAAAAGCCATGGATCGTTTCCTGCGATTCGATTCTGTCGATTCCTCCGACGTTTTCGATTCTATCGCCTCATTCGATCTCCCGAATGCCTTTGCAATCCGGATAGCCGGTGCAACCCCAGAATGCCCGGCCGGCGTGTTGCCGGTTCCGGCCTTGCGGCGGGTCATGGGCTTGTCGCAGTCGGGACAGGCCGGCGCCTGTTCCTTTGTCGCGCGCGACGCCACCCGGATCTGCGTCAGTTTTTCGCGAAATCCGCCGTTCGCGGCAAAGGTCTCGCCCTGCTTTTCCATCTGGTGGTTCAACATGTTGAGAACCCGCGCGATCAGGATCAAGAGCGCGTTGGCCATCACGGTATCGTCATCGGATTCGAGCCATTTGGCGAACTTCCGCTTTTGCGCCAGAATGCGGGCGCAAGCGTCATGCACGACATCCTCGCCGTAGTCCGGCGGATCCAGCCGCACGGCATAGACGGCCCGCGATTCCGGCGAATCCTTGCGCCAGGGGAGTCGGTCGCGTTGCAGCAGCCAGTTCAGGTAGTCTCCCGACAATTCCGCCAGACTCGAGCGGGCCACGTCGGTTAACCGCATTTCCGTTTCCGTCGAGGTCGCCCGGCGGGCTGATCCCTCGGCGTTATTGGCGCAGCCCGAACGCGCGCCCTGGGTCATCTGGTCGAACTGCCGTCCGCAGGGATCGTTCCTACGGTTCAGGAACAGTCGGCAGAACCGTTGCGTGCCGAGTTGCACGAGATTGGCCAGAATCCAAGAATCCAGCCAGAAGTAGCCGCCCGTACCGCCAAACATACCTTTTTTCATTCAGTCATGGCCCTTTCGTGTGAGTTTTCGAGGGAATCCAAAGATTCGAAATAATCGATTAGTCCCATTCTTCAATCCCTCAATTCCCTCGATTCCCTCGATTCCCTCGATTCCTTCACTCCCCTCGATTCTATCG
>PWZG01000071.1 GCA_003567575.1 PVC group bacterium
CACCCGATCCAGTGTGCCGGCGGGGCGGTTACCCGCGGCGGACGGGTCGTTTTTCTCGGTCGCGGCGAACCGCGCGAGCATCCTGAATTCAATCGGCCGCATGATGTGCAGTGTTTAATCAGCGCCTGTTGCATGGTGCGGCGCAAGGTTTTCGAGCAGGCCGGCGGATTCGATGAATGGTTCAATCCGGTAGAATACGAAGACATCGATCTGTGTTACCGGATACGCAGTCAAGGACACCGCATTCGCTATGTGCCGACCGTCGAAATGTATCATTTCGAAAACGTGACCACCTGTGGCACGGAACAATTGCCGAACACCTATCTGATTATCCGTAACGGGTTACGGTTTAAAAAACGCTGGAACACCATGTTTGCCGAGGAAGACGGTCCGCCCGAAACGGCCGCCCGCTGGCGCCGGGTCGACGTTCCTCCGTTCGCATCGATCGCCGGTCTGCCGCTGATCGGGTAACCCGCGCGGAGGGTTCATGGCGTATCCCGCCGTGGCGCGGATTCCATGATCAGCCGTGCGGCGAACGCCAATCCTTCCATGGTTAATGCCGGATGCACCCGGCATCGAATCTCCGGCAGCGCCGCCATGACCGCGGCGGCATAACCGCCGGTTGCGCAAACCGTCGCGTGATTTCCGAACGGCGCCGTGGCCGATGCAATGAGTTCACGCACCATGCCGCGATAGCCGAACAGCATCCCGTGACGCATCGCTTCCCGGGTATTACGGCCGCATGCGCGCGTGGGCATGCGCCCGATTCGCAGGGTCATCTCCGGTAGTAACGCCGTTCGTTGCGCCATGGCGTCGGTCATCATCGTGAAGCCGGGCGCAATCATGCCGCCGATGAATTCGTTTTTTTCGTTCAGCATATCGACGGTCAACGCGGTGCCGAAATCCAGAACGACCAAGGGCGGCGGGTGACGTCGCCGCGCCGCGCAGAGATTAACGATCCGATCGGCGCCCAGTGTCTCGGGATGCGGATAGCGCCAGGCGAAGTTCCATGACCAGTCATGCCGGATCCAGTGCAGACGGATGCCGGCCGCCCGTTGTATCGCACGCGACCAGCGCGGATTGACGCCGGGAACGACCGATGCGCCGACGGCGCCGTCAAGGCGGCGCTCCGCGCTCAAGCGGTCCAGCGCAGCGGCCGCGCTCCGAGCCGTCATCGTGTGCGTCGGCAATTTCAGCGTCTTGCCCGATATCCCGCGCCCGCCGTGCCCGCTCAGGGCCAGGGTCGTGATGCTGTTGCCGATATCGATCAATAACATGGCACTGTTCATGCCTTGCGATAATGCCGTTTCCGGCCGGTTTTGTCTACCATCAATTTCGCGTTGGATTTTATGCTTGCATCCAGCGGCAAGATTTGCAATGATAACCGGTTGCGACAACAGGACATCCGTCCCCGGGTTTGGGACGGCGCCTTGCGGCCGGGCGGCCGTGAAGGTGTGTTACTTATTATATCGTTAACTTATCAGGTAAATTAAACTAATGACCGAAACCGCTGCAACCACCGCAACCAAATCTCAAACGTCCCTTACAGAGACACATGCCGCCATGTCGTTCGACGAAATGGCGCGAATGTATGACGAAACGCTGAAGAACTTTGTCGAAGGCTCGATCGTCACGGGCAAAGTCCTTGAAGTCCGGCCCGCCGGCGCACTGATCGACATAGGCTATAAGTCGGAAGGATTCATTCCATCCGAGGAATTCGACGATTTCGATGCCGTTGAACAGGATACCGAAGTCGATGTTCTGCTGGAAGGCATTGAAAACGAAGACGGCAATATCGTCATCAGCAAAAAGAAGGCTGATCTCAAACGGCAATGGGACAATGTCCTGGCCAATTACAAGGAAGGCGGCGTGGTTGACGGGGTCGTTAAAGGGCGTGTCCGCGGCGGCTTGATCATCGATGTTGACGGGGTCGATGCGTTTTTGCCGGGATCCCAGATCGATATCGGGCCGGTTCATGATCCGTCGGTCTATATCAACAACACCTACGAGTTCAAGATCCTCAAGATCAATGAAGACCGCAAGAATATCGTGGTATCGCGTCGCGAACTGATCGAAGAGCGGCGTCGCGACCGGCGGCGCAGTTTGCTTGAGGAAATCCAGATTGGCCAGCATCGTACCGGATTGATCAAGAATATTACCGACTTCGGTGTTTTCGTCGATCTTGATGGAATGGATGGTTTGCTGCATATTACCGATATGAGCTGGGGCCGCGTCTCGCACCCGTCCGAAATGGTTTCCGTAGGCCAGTCGCTGGAAGTGGTTATTTTGGATATCAACAAGGAACGCGAACGCGTTTCGCTGGGATTGAAACAAAAGAGCGCCAATCCATGGGATGACATTGATACGAAATATCCCGTCGGCAGCCGGTTGCGCGGCAAGGTAGTCAACCTGGTAACCTACGGCGCGTTTGTGGAACTCGAAGAGGGCGTCGAAGGGTTGGTCCATGTATCGGAAATTTCCTGGACGAAACGTATCGCGCGCGCTTCCGACATACTTAATGTCGGCGACATGGTCGACGTGGTCGTTCTGGGAGTGAACAAGGAAGACCAGAAAATCGCGCTTGGTATCCGGCAGACCGAGGAGAATCCGTGGGACGGCGTACGCGAACGTTATCCGATCGGTTCACGGGTGAGCGGCGTGGTTCGTAACTTTACGCCTTATGGTGCGTTCGTGGAATTACAGGACGGCATTGACGGGATGATCCATATTTCCGATATGTCATGGACGCGAAAAGTCAATCATCCGTCGGAAGTGATCAAGAAAGGCGACACGGTGGATGCCGTGATTATTGAGGTTGACCCTGACAATCAGCGCATCAGCCTGGGAATGAAACAGGCTCAGGACGACCCGTGGTCGACGATCGGCAAACGCTATAAAGTCGGTCAGAAAGTAACCGGTAAAGTCAGTAAACTGGCCAGCTTCGGTGTCTTTGTTGAAATCGAGGAAGGGATTGACGGTTTGGTCCATATCTCGCAGATCAGCGATCAGCATGTCGAGAAAGTCAAAGACGTGCTTAACGTCGGCCAGGAAGTCGAGGCCCGTATCGTACGGATTGATGCCGCCGACCGCAAGATAGGGTTGAGTATCAAAGCCGCCGCGATTGAAGATGAAGACTTCCATGTCGATGAAGAAATGCTCGAGGGCCTGGGTTCGGGCGAGGACATGGTCGATCTGGCGGGTGCATTCGACGCGGCATTCAACACGGGTGAAAAGAGCGAAGAATGGCATCCCGGCGAGCGCCGTCGCAAGAGGAAGTACGACGACGAAGAAGACAATTCTTGATCAGTGAAAACCGTTCTTGATATCCTGCGCGAACGCGGTTTGGTGGAAGCGATCACGGCCCCCGCACTGGAGACGGTGGTGCGCGAGCCGACTGTGGTCTATGCCGGATTTGACCCGAGTTCGAACAGTTTGCAAGTCGGTAATTTCGTCACCATCATGACCCTGGCGCATTTTCAGCGTCAGGGTCATCCGGTGCTGGCCATAGTCGGCGGCGCCACGGGAATGATCGGCGATCCGTCGGGCAAATCCAGCGAACGCAATTTCCTGAGCGCCGGGGAAGTTGAACATAATTTGGCGGGCATACGTGAGAACCTGTCGCGATTTCTTGATTTCGATCATCCGGCGGCGCCGGCGCAAATACTGAACAACAACGACTGGTTACGAAAATTCACGGTCGTCGATTTTTTGCGGGAAGCGGGACGTCATTTCCGTATGGGCGCCATGTTGGGGAAGGAAAGCGTTCGTGCGCGTTTGGACAGCGATACCGGCATGAGTTACGCCGAGTTCAGTTATCAGGTGTTGCAGGCGTACGATTTCCTTCATCTATACGATTCCCGGCAATGCCGGCTTCAGGTCGGCGGGTCCGATCAATGGGGTAATATCACCGCCGGTATCGACCTGATCCGCCGGCTGCGCGGCGTTGAAACGTACGGTCTGACGTTCCCTCTGATCAGCGATCGTGCCGGCCGTAAGTTCGGCAAAAGCGAAGGCAACGCCATTTATCTTGATTCGCGACGAACATCGCCCTACGCTTTCTACCAGTTTTTTATGCGGGTTGACGATGCCGACGTGGTTCGGTTGCTCAAGGTTTTTACGTTTCTATCACTTGACGAGATAAGCGCGTTGGAAAAACAGATGGCGCAAACGCCGGAACTGCGGCCGGCACAACGCCGGCTGGCCGATGAGATCACGCGAATGGTTCATGGCGACAGCGGTTTGCGGCAGGCACAAGCCGCGACGGATGCGCTCTTTGGCGGCGCTCTCGACGGGTTGAGCGCCGCCGATCTGGACGCCATATTCGCCGACGCACCGTCCGTGACGTTATGCGCGGATGAAGTTGTCAACCGCGATATCGTATCCGTTGCCGTCGCCGCCCGCATTTGTCCCGGCAAGGGTGCGGCACGCCGTTTGATCGACGGTGGCGGATTCTATCTCAATAACCGTCGTGTTGACGATGCGCAAAGCGTCGTTTCTCCTGACGCCGTCATTGAAGGGCGCATGCTGGTGTTGCGCACGGGCAAAAAAAATTACCGTCTGGTCAAACTGCACTGATCCGGCATGGCCCCGCCGCGGTTCAAGATCGCACGCCGTCGCCAAGGGTTGGCCGCCCCTTGAAAGATCGGTAACGGGCATGAGGGAACGATACGAAATGGTGCATTATATCCGGGAATCGTCATGAGTACCGATTGGATTACCGTCCGCGGCGCACGCCAGCATAATCTGCAAAACATCACCGTCCGTTTGCCGCGCGGCGGCATGACGGTCATTACCGGATTGAGTGGTTCCGGCAAGTCGTCGCTGGCATTTGACACGCTCTACGCCGAAGGCCAACGCCGTTACGTCGAAAGCCTGTCCGCGTTTGCCCGCCAGTTTCTGGACCGGTTGCAAAAGCCCGATGCCGACGCCATTGACGGGTTGTCGCCGGCCATTGCGATAGAACAACGCACCGCCGCGCCCAACCCGCGTTCGATTGTGGCGACCGCAACCGAGATTCACGACTATCTTCGCCTCCTTTATGCGCATATCGGCAAGACGCATTGTCCCGAATGCGGGAAACCGATTCGCTCATACAATGCGCAGGAGATTGTCGAAATACTGATTGTGCTGGAGAACCGCACGCGCGTTATGTTGCTGGCGCCGCTTGTTCGCGCGCAACCGGGTTGTCATACCGCCGTGTTCGAACGAATCCGCAAAGAAGGGTTTGTGCGGGCAAGAATCGATGGGGTCTTGCATGATATCGACGATTTACCGGTACTCGATGCCGATATCCCGCATGACATCGAACTGGTGGTTGACCGTCTGATCATTACGCGCTTGATTCGCAGTCGCTTGACGGATTCCGTGGAGTTGGCTCTGAAATATGGCGACGGTATGTTGCTGGCCATGCACCGTTCGGAACAAGCCGACGATTGGCAAACGGCGTGGTTTGCCGAAAAGAATGCCTGTCTTCAATGCGGGATCGTGTTCGAACGGTTGACGCCGCGCCATTTTTCGTTTAATTCACCGTACGGCGCCTGCGCTACCTGTTCCGGATTGGGCCGGGAAATGGTGTTTGACGAAACCCTGGTTGTGCCCGACGCCACCCTGCCGTTTGCCCGCAACGCTATCGCGCCCTGGCAACGCGGCGGTCGCCGTCTGGTCTTGTATTACCGCAAACTGTTACGGGCGCTGGCGCAAAACTACGACGTTGCGCCGGATACACCGTTCGCTGATCTTCCCGCATCGCTGCAGCGGGTTGTTCTGCATGGATCCGGCCGTACGACGATTACCTTAACGCAGGTTCGCGCTGGACAACGCCGCACGCGTACCCAACCGTTCGAAGGGGTGTTGCCCAATTTACAGCGCAGAATGCGCGTCACCCGCAGTGATTACGTACGGCGGACCCTGCGCCAGTATATGACGCTCCGCCCCTGCCATGCGTGCCGGGGCCGCCGCCTGAAACCCGAAATCCTGCATTGTACCGTCGGCGAAAAGTCAATCGCTGATATCGTTGCCATGCCGGTCAGCGCCGCCGCCGCGTTTTTCGAGACGCTGAACCTGAGTCGGCGCGAAAACCGTGTGGCCGCCCATATCCTTAAGGAAATCACGGCACGTCTGGGTTTTTTGGATGCCGTCGGATTATCGTACCTGACATTGGAACGGGAAAGCGCCACGCTTTCCAGCGGCGAAGCGCAACGCATCCGTCTGGCAACCCAGATTGGCGCGGGACTGGTTGGCGTTCTCTATGTTCTGGACGAACCGAGTATCGGGTTGCATGCGCGGGATATCGAGCGCCTGATTGCGACGCTGCACCGTTTGCGCGATTTGGGGAACACCCTGGTGATTGTTGAACACGACGATAAAACAATGCGGGCCGCCGATTACCTGATCGATCTGGGACCGGGCGCCGGCCGGCACGGCGGTCGCGTTATGGCGCAGGGTACGTTGCCTGAAATCATGGCCGCACCCCAATCGCTTACCGGCCGTTACCTGGCTTCCGGCGCCGCCCGGCCGCCGGCCGGCGGACGCCGTTCGGCCGCCGGCGGACATCTGACGATTATCGGCGCCACAGCGAACAATCTGAAATCGATCCGGGTGGATATACCGCTCGGGCAAATCGTCTGCGTCACTGGTGTTTCCGGCAGCGGCAAAAGCACTCTGGTCGATACGACCCTGCGCCGCGCATTGCTGCGACACTTTTACCGGGCACGCGCGATTCCCGGACCCTATCAAAGTATCCAGGGGATGGAACACCTCGATAAAGTAATTGTCATCGATCAGGAACCGATCGGGCGGACACCGCGCAGTAATCCGGCAACCTATACCGGAGCGTTCGATGTTATCCGCGGCCTTTTCAGCGAATTACCCGCCGCGCGCGTTCGCGGATACGGGCGTTCACGCTTCAGTTTCAACCGCAAGGGAGGACGTTGCGAAAATTGTAAAGGCGACGGTTTACTGCGCCTTGAAATGCATTTTCTGCCCGATGTTTTTGTGACATGTGAATCGTGTCGCGGCACGCGATACAATCGCGAAACACTCGATATCCGTTATCGTGGCCTGAATATCGCCGAGGTGCTGGCGTTGACGGTCGATGAAGCCCTTGATTTTTTCCGGCCGGTAACGCCGGTCGCCCGACGGCTGCAAACCCTGTCAGACGTGGGTCTCGGCTACCTCCAGCTCGGTCAGTCGGCCACAACATTGTCGGGCGGTGAAGCCCAGCGGATCAAACTGGCAGGCGAGCTGAGCCGCGTTGCGACCGGAAGGACGCTGTATATGCTCGATGAACCGACCACCGGCTTGCATTTCGCTGATGTGCAACGGTTGCTGGATGTTCTCTTCCGGCTGCGGGATGCAGGCAATTCGATTGTGGTGATAGAACATAATCTCGATGTCATCCGTATGGCGGATTATATAATCGACTTGGGACCGGAAGGCGGTGACGGCGGCGGCGAAGTCGTTGTGGCCGGTACGCTGGAAACGGTGACCGCATGCGAGCGGTCGCATACCGGCGCCGCCTTGCGGCAATGCGGATAAAACTGGCATAACGGCGGTCCAACGTGTTACACTGTTGGCATGGAACTACGAATGAAAACGAATGAACGCGAATTTAAAATGACCGCAATCATTGCCGGAGTTTTCTTCGCGATCCTGATATCCGCATCATCAGGCGCCGATAACGGTAACACCCGCAATGCGGTTGCCGACGCCGGGATCGATCCGATGCTTGCGATACGCGCCGCGTTGGATGACGAATTATTCGACATGGCCGTTACCTTGCTGGATCGGCATCTGAAAACGCTGCCGCCGGATGACC
>PWZG01000621.1 GCA_003567575.1 PVC group bacterium
AAAAAGCCTCTTACGTGAGGTGATGGCGATGCTTGCGGGATTGAAAGGGTACTTGGACGACAAAGGTAAAGATTAAGGTAAAGACGATGGGAAGCAGTATCCCCCTTTGAGTATCCCCCTTTGTCTTTACCGTAATCTTTACCCTAATCTAAACAGGAAGCCGTGACAAGGAAAATGGAGCCGATAGCAGAGTAGACAAAGGTAAAGATTAAGGTAAAGACAATGGAAAGCAGTATCCCCCTTTGTCTTTACCCTAATCTTTACCCTAATCTAAACTGGAAGCCGTGACTTTCGTCCAGCATAGAAGTGTGGCTGGCGTTATTATAGATTGTTCAGTCATCGTTTACGCAAAAGGAGAAAAACAATGGATTACCGTCATCGCCGTGACCGAATTTCGAGAGCCTGTTTGATCGTTGGTTGTATCTTATGGTTGCGTTCCCCGGCGGACGCCGCGTATTCCAAGGATACCATTTTCGAACAGCCGGCCGACACGTTGTGGGAGGTCGTCGGCCGGCCCCACGAAATCGCGCTGGATGCCGGTCTCGGGCGTCCGGTCTTGACTGCCGCGACGCCCAGTTGGGGCATGGTCGCCCGGCGTACTTCGGCCGATACCGGGCCGCGCGAAGTGCGTGTGTTCGTGCGGGTACGCCCGACCCACGTCGGCAACGCGTCGGCCTCGCTGATTGTGGCGGCGCCGGATCACGATCAACCCGGCATCGGACTGTCGGTGGCGGTCACCCGTGGCGCCGAAGCGGTGACCCCCAATTTTTCCGTCTATGGCGAAGCGAAAGGCCGCCTGATTTCCGGGCAGACCTGGTACACCCAGCGGGCCTTCACCCAGGCCCGGCCCGGCTGGCCCGAAGCCTATCGCGCCCGCATCGAGCACGATATGGCCGAACTGCCGACCCGCGACGAGAAATGGTTCGAGCTGCGCATCGAGGTTTGGCCCGGCTATGCCCGCGGCTGGATCGATGATCGCCTGGTCGGACATGTGTACGATCCGGCGATCGATACGGAAGGCTATACCCGCATCGGTCTCGGGCCGGATTGCCAGATGTTCGGTTATACCGTGCGCGCCCTGCCGCCGACGCCGGGCGCTTTCCTGCCGATCCGGCTGAACGGTTATAACAATGGTCTGACCCTGCTGCGTACGCGCTGGCGTAAACGGCCGCTGAGCGTCGATCCCGCCAGTTTGCCGGCTATCGATGAACCGGTCGAGATCGAAGGCATTCCCTTCCGCTTTTCCGGCGTAAATATCGAAGGCCACGATCATCTCGATATCAGCCGCAGCCTGTTGCGCCAGGCTAATTCGACCGGCTACATTCAAACGCATCACGGTCGATTTACCGGCAGCGCGTTGCGCGACCCCGCGCGCATGCAACTGCGCATTCCCAACGGTCAATACGACCGGCTTTATCTGATCGCCGCCGCCGACGGGCGGCCGGACCATCTGCCGCTGGTTTCGGCCATGTTCTACCGGCCGGCGGCCGGATTCGCGGAAACGTTCAGCGCCGACAACGTGCCGCTGGCCACCGCCGAAAGCAGTCATGCCGTGCCGCTGCCGGTGAAATTGAGCGACGGCCGCGAAGTCAATCTGTGGCTGATCGAGATTCCGCTCGATCCGGGCATGCTCTCGTCGTTCGCCGATATGAGCATCGTTGAGATGGAACTGACCAAAGGCGTATACCTCTATCGTTCGTATCCCGATCCGATCAGTTACGGCTGGCATCAGGGCGGATTACCCTCCTCGGTGCATGTTTACGCCGCCACGCTTGGGCGCGTACCGGTCGGATTCACGTTCGAACCGGATGCTTTCGGCCATGTCTGGATGGAGCCGGACGTGCCGTCCTATACCGTGTCGGTCACCAATCATACCGCCGCCGCCCAGCGCGGCCGGCTCGATGTGGTGACCGTCAGTTACGACCGCACCGAAACCAACCGGATCGAGCGCGCCGTCAACGTGCCGGCCGGTCGCGGCGTCGAGATCGGGTTTCCGGTGCCGGTCAAGCTGTACGGCTACCACGATATCGCGGCGACCCTCGAGATCGCCGATCGGACCTGGACCGAAACCCGGTCGCTGGTCAAACTGGCGCCGGATACACGTTCCGAACGCTGGACCGAAGGGCAGGGGACCTTGTTCGGTTATTGGAGTTATCACGGTGGCCACCATACGCCGCCGCGCGACGAGATTATTCGCCTGATGACCATGGCCGGCGCGCGGGTCACCTCGCACGCCGGTTCGTATGCCGACAACGAACTGGTCGCCAAACACTGGGCGCCGCCGCAGGCCAGCGCCTGGACGGTACGCTGGCAGGGCTGGGCCACCGAAGATCCGATCGATCCCGACAAGGTTCTTAACTTTCAGAGCAATCTGGTGGCGCGGTTTGGCGCAATCCAGGAAGGGCTGGGCGAATGGGCGCACGATCATATCTACTTTTTTCCGGAACCCAATATTAGTTTGCGCCTGACCGCCGGGAATTATCCGGAATACTGGAGCGATCCGCCCTACGAATATACCGAGGAGGAAAATCGGCGTATTCGGGCGTTTTACATCGTGGCCGAAGCCGGCGCCAAAGCCATTCGCGAGGCGTTCCCCGACATCAAAATCCTGATCCCGTGGGGCGATCCGTTGTTTGTCGTGCCCTTATTGCGCGAAGGCTTTCCGCCGGAATTGATTGACGGCTCGGGCCTCGATATCTGCGGATTCGAGCGCTTACCCGAACAGCAATTGCACCAGATCAGCATCCACCGGCTCTATCAGCTGCGCCAGGAATTCGCCAAGATCGGGATCGACGATCCGTTCATCCCTTACAACGAAGGCATCTTTGTGCCCACCGAACCCGGCGCGGTATCCTGGCGCGACCAGATGGATATCTATCACCGCTGGACGCTGATCAGCATGGCCTACGGCGTCGATCGCATCTATTCCGGATGGTTCGCCTTCGATTGCGGCAACTATTACGGCGCCGAACATTACGGCGGCTGCGGTATTCAGCGGCGGATTCCCTATTGCGATCCGAAACCAGCCTACGCGGCCTACGCCACGATGACCGACCGGCTCAACGAGGCCAATTTCGAAGACTGGCTGCCGACCGGATCGCTGACCACCTACGCGCTGCGTTTTCGCGGTCCGCGCGGTCCGGTCCATTCGCTCTGGACGATTCGCGGCAAGCGGCCGGTCACCCTGACGCTGCGTGAAGACGGGGAAGTTCAGGTCACCGATTCAATGAACAATACCCGCGTCCTGCAAAGCCAGGACCGCCGGGTCACGGTGATGACCGATCCCTCGGTGATTTACGTGCATGGCGTCGAAATCGAAGCGGTCGCGGTCGGCGAACCCGATCACGGCGGCGCCGCTCCGGCATCGGTCGCGGAACTCGAACGCGAACGCGCCTCGGGTTGCTGGACCCATCGCGACGACATGCCGCTGCCGACGGTTGCCCATGCGCTGGGCGACATGGGCGACGGCCAGTGGCGCTATACCGATGAGGACGATTTGCTCTACCAGTACGGACACCAGTGCATTTCGCGGGCGCGCGGCAAATTCAGCGCGCATATCGAAACGGATGCCGACCACGGACGCGTGCTGGTCTCGACGCTCGAACCGCAGGATCGTCCTCGCGAGCTGATGCCCTGGTACAACGTCTTGCGACCGCGCCGTCCGATCGAACTGCCGGGCGCGCCCTCGCACATCGGACTCTGGGTCAAGGGCAACAGCGACTGGGGACGGGTGATCTACTCGTTGCGCGACGCCAACGGCGTGCGCTGGGTCAGTATCGGCGCGCGCGATCAGTGGAATTGCGACGATATCCATTCGTGGAGCAGTTTCAATTTCGACGGCTGGCGCTACCTGCGTTTCGAGCTGCCGGGCCATCTCGGTTACGACAACTTCCGGCTGCACGGTACGACCTGGTGGATGAGCGACGGCGGCCGCGCCTTCGACAGTGAAGCCGCCATTTATGGGTTGCCCGCCGGTCCCGACGCCGATGTCGTCGCCTTGCCGTTATCGCTCGAGAAAATCATCGTCGAGCAGCGCACCCACATCCTGTACGTCAACGATCCGCAACCGGTGGCGACTAATACGGTGGCTTTCGGGAGATTGTATCTCGAATACGAATCGCCCTGGCATGCCACCCGCGAGGCGGTGCGCCAAAACCGGGTGCGCATGCCCATGCCCGAAGGCGTACCCGATTTGCCCAATCCGATTGCCCGGTTGCGGGCGAACGGGGTAGGGGAACCGACGCGTATCACGCGAATGGATCCCCCCGATCACCTCTACGACGGCACCCGCATGCACATCCACTTCGACGAAGTCGAGGATGCCAAACAATACGCCATCTGGGTCAGCGCCCATGCCGACGGTCGCGGCGCGGTCAACATGACCCCGCGTGGCGCAAGCAGCGGCGGCCTGGTCACCGGCTTGCGGCCGGCCGTACGGTTGCATTACTGGGTGGTGTATCAGGACGAGGAAAACCAATGGTCCAAACCCTCGCCAACCTACAGTATCGTGCTCAAGGACGAGTTTAAGGAGAAGTGAGAAGTGAAGGATGAAGGATGAAGGATGAAGGATGAAGACCACGACTTCACCCATTTCTGCGGCATGACCTATCGTCATTTTCCGCCGCATATCGGATTTTGACCAACCGGGAAGACGCTGTGCGGTACCACGTGCATGAATGCAAATAGGAGGAAATGCTTGTGAAGGGATGCAACCGGGAAACCGTGTTGAGGGAGTGTTTTCGCATGACGATGCGTTTCATTACCATGCCGACTTACGCTTGAGGAGGAAGACGATGAAGATTGCACGACGATTGATCATGATTCTTTTGGCGGCGGCGGTGGCGCCGTCGTGGGTGGCGGGGGTTGAGGCCACGGGGGGCATGGTTACCGAAACCAACGGCTATGTCATTCACGCTTTCACCAATGTTGGAACGACTAACTTTACCGTGACCGTGGCCATGGAAATTGATGTGTTGGTGGTCGGCGGTGGCGGCGGCGGCGGATCCTACGGCGCCGGCGGCGCGGGTGGACTTATTGAACATACGATATCCGTTAGCAACGGAACGTATTCGATCGTGGTCGGCGGCGGCGGCGCTTCAAACAATGGTTCTTCGCCGCGAAACGGATCCAATGGCGGCAATTCATCCGCTTTTGAACTAACCGCTTATGGCGGTGGCGGTGGTGGCGCGTGGCAGACTGCGGGTTTCCCCGGCGGCAGCGGCGGTGGCGCCGGGGGGGATAACCAAACCGGCGGCGCGGGCACATCCGGTCAAGGCAGCAGCGGCGGCAATTCATCCGCCAGTGTAACCGGTGCAAGAGGTGGTGGTGGCGGCGGCTTTTCGCAGGCAGGCGAAGCTTCAACGGGCGCGACGACGGGCAGACGAGGTGGTGATGGCATTGATTTATCTCTCAAATACGGCACGCTTTATGGCGACAACGGAACGTTTGCCGGCGGCGGCGGCGGCGGAAGCAATCAGGATTCCACGCCCGCTCCCGGCGGTCTTGGCGGTGGCGGCCAAGGCGACAGCTCCGCCGCGGGTAATCAAGCGACGGCCGGTGTTCCTACCTCTGGTGGCGGCGGTGGCGGCGGCGCGCATGACGGCAGCATAACCGACGGAGCTCCCGGTGGCTCAGGCATCGTCATTGTGCGCTACTTTGTGGGAGAGCGGCTGGCCGTTGCGGCCGAACCCGCGACGGACATCGGCGCGACCGAAGCCACCCTCAACGGCCGCGTGACCGACACGGGAGACGCGGAAAATCCCCAAGTACACTTCTGTTGGGGTTTTACGGACGGCGGTACGGCAACCACCGGCGCATGGGATCGCGTGACGTACGTGGGTGCGAACTGGGGCATGGGCGAGACGTTCAGCACCAAGCTAACCGGCTTGCTTTCGGGCAGCAGCTATGTCTATCGCGTCTATGCGACGAACTCGACGGGTGAAGCCTGGTCGTTGGCCGCCCGCCATTTCACAACAGTTTATCTTCCCACCGTGACCAATATGGGGGCCGTGTTGGGCGATCAGGTTTCGACCTGGCTGCAGGCCGAGGTGACCGATACGGGCGGCCAGACGCCGCATGCCGGATTCGAATGGTGGGCCGCCGGCGGGTCGCAGACGAACGGGTTGGACGCCGGTCTCCAGAGCGGCGCGTTTTCCGCGATGGTCGCAGGATTCGATTCGAACCGAACCAACTATTTCCGAGCGTGGGCGTCGAACGTGGCCGGAAAGACCTGGAGCCACGTGGCCGCCTTCGAAAGGCGCGAGTATTTCGTCAAACCCGACGGCGATGACGAGGCGGACGGACTGAGCTGGACGACGGCGCTGGCCTCGCCGCAGGTGGCGCTCGACCGTGCCGCCGCGGGCGATACGATTACGGTCACCAACGGGACCTATACCATTGACCGGCGCGGCGCCGGCAGCACGACCCATTTTCTGGCGTTCGATGTCGATCGGGCGATTCTTTTGCGCAGCGTCGAAGGTCCGGCCGTAACGATTCTCGACCGCGGCCTCAATGGGGCTTCAAACCAACGCACGCAAATCATGCGGATCAACGATCCCGATGCCGTGGTCGAAGGCTTTACCATTCGAGACGGCTGGGCCTGGCAATCCGTTTCCGGTGTAGCCATCTCCGCGGGCGTTTTGCGGAACTGTATCGTTCGCGACAATTACGTCAATGTCAGCACCCCTGCGTCGGGGCTGATTCTTTCCGGCAGTGGTTTGGTCGATGCCTGCATCGTGATGAACAATACTCATGGCGCGGCCGGCAATTTCGTGAGTATGAGCGGCGGCACGATGCGCAACACGCTGATCACGGGGCATACCGCCGCGGCCGGCGCCGCGTCGGTGGTGACGCAATCCGGCGGGATCATGGAGTATTGCACCATCGCGGGTAACGTTACCGGTCCCGGTTTGCGGCCGGCATTGCTGCTCAGCGGCGGCGCGGTGGTCAATTCGATCATCCACCATAACCGGCGCGGCGCGTTGCCGGGCAGTTATCCCGGCGCCGATTTGAATGTGCGACAAACCGGTGGCACGATCACCTACTCCTGTATGTCTCCGTTAATCGCGGGTGAGGGAAACACCGCTCGCGATCCCGGCTTCGTCGATCCGGACGGCGGCGATTTCCGGTTGCTGCCCGGTTCTGCGGCGATCGATGCCGCGTTCGATATCGAGCTGGCCGTCGATCTCGATGGCAATCCGCGGCCGATGGACGGCAACGGCGACGGCGCCGCGAATCCGGATATGGGCGCCTATGAGGCGGCGGCCGCTGGCTCGGGCGACCTGCGTTGCGGCGTTACCATCGATGCGCCCATGGGTATCGATCAACATGACGGGGTGATCTTGACGGCCCATGTCGCCGGCGAACACACCAACATGACCTGGTATGCCTGGGATTTCGGCAACGGCCAAACCGCGGCCGGCGCGGATTTGCGCGAGGTGACCGCCGATTACGGTGTGGGCGCCTACACCGTAACGCTTTCGGTCGAAAACACGCTGGGCCACGACGCGACGACGGTTCGGGCCAATGTGATCTATGTGGCCCCCGAAACGCTGCATGTCGCGCTTGACGGTACGGGGGAATTCCCGTTCGCGACCTATGCGACTGCCGCTACCGAAATCCAGACCGCCTACGACGCGGCCCTCGACCTGGGCGAAGGTCAAATTTGCCGGGTGGAGGTCGATGACGGCGAATACGTCAATCTGCATCTGCTTACCAGCGGCATCCAGCTTTACAATGCCTGCGGCATCTTCAGTCGCAACGGACCCGCCGTGACCGTGATCGACGTGAACCGAAGGGGGCGCGGTGTC
>PWZG01000147.1 GCA_003567575.1 PVC group bacterium
GTCGAGGAATCTCGGCACTCCGCGACGGACGCAGATCCCTCGACAAGCTCGGGATGACATTGGATTGATTCACACCATTTGTCGGACACCACAAGATGTCAGCAAGAGAAATCCTTGTCTTGATCGTTCCCCCTATCGTTGTCGATCGTTGTTCCGATCGTTTCAGAAAACTGACCTCCGACCTCTGACCTCTTGCCCGAATCACCCATATCTCCGCATCATTTTTCTTGTTTATTTGTGCAAACATGCTTGGATAAGGCGCTAACCGTCTCATTATTGTCTCGACTTGCGCTCTTCCGGCCGAGGACGGCCGGCTCCACAAGGATGGAGGCCGAGGACGGCCGGCTTCACAAGGATGGAGACGGCGGTCTCCGCCGTTCTGCTGCGCAGGTAGAGACAGTTTTGAGACGATTAGTGTGAATATCCCAGGCTTCGGGCTTCTTTCCCGTTCAATAGTTCAACCGTTAAACCGTCCAAGCGACGGTCGTAAAATTATTTTTCGTTTTTTTTATTACGCTTGAACCTGTTATTCCAAGGGGTTAGCGAAACGCTGAGAAATAATCCGCGATTAAGGGTTGACCTACAAGATATTGTGGGTATAGTGTCCTTTCGACGTTATTGATCGCTTTATATTGTATTCGGGCGCAATGGCTTTTATTGTAATATACTGAAAATTGAGGGAGTTTAATCAAAATGGCGATGAACAAGTCAGTGACCGTGGAGACCGTGCGTGACGAGCCTGTTTCCGATTCGGGGAACGGCAACGGAAAAGGCAATGGCAACGGGAAAGGCAATCCGAATAATGCGTCGGCGGTGCGTCATGGGCGGCGTCGGCATGAAAACACCGGATCAACGGAGGGCATCCGTATTCCGTCGTTGCTTTGCGAAGCGGGCGCCGATCCGTTTGCCGGATTGGACTGGGAAACCCGCAAGGCGTCGATTACCGATGACAAAGGCAACACGATTTTTGCCAACGAAAACGTCGAAGCTCCCAAGAATTGGTCGATGCTGGCGACGAATATCGTCGCCTCGAAGTACTTTTTCGGAGGGAAACATACCAAGGTGCGGGAATCATCCGTCAGGCAACTGGTGCATCGGGTAGCGCGTACGATTGCCGACTGGGGTTGGAACGACGGTTATTTTGCGTCCGAAAATGATGCCGACACATTTTATCGGGAACTGGCGTCGGTTTGTGTGCATCAGTACGGCGCGTTTAACAGTCCGGTCTGGTTCAATGTGGGATTGCACCAGGTTTACGGTTTGACGTCGGCCAACTTTTCGGCGTATCACTGGGATGCCGCCAGCGGCGCGGTAAAACAATCCGCCGACAGTTACCGTTATCCGCAGGCGTCGGCATGTTTTATTCAGGCCGTCGAGGATACGATGGAGGACATCATGCGCCTGGCATCCACCGAGGCGATGTTGTTCAAGTACGGGTCGGGAACCGGAACGGATCTGAGCAGCTTGCGCAGTAGTCGCGAGAAACTTTCCGGAGGCGGTACGCCATCCGGACCCCTGAGTTTCATGCGCGTTTTCGACCAAGTCGCCGCCGTGGTTAAATCCGGTGGGAAAACGCGGCGTGCAGCGAAGATGCAAAGTCTTAAAGTCGATCATCCCGATATCGTCGATTTCGTTACCTGTAAGATGAACGAGGAAAAGAAGGCTTGGGCGCTGATCGACGCCGGGTACGACGGTTCGTTCGGCGGCGAAGCGTATTCATCGGTGATGTTCCAGAACGCTAACCTCTCGGTACGCGTCAGCGATGCGTTTATGCAGGCGGCCGATTCCGATGCGGAATGGCGCACCCGTGCCGTCACCACGGGCAAGAACATCGAGACCTGCAAGGCACGCGAATTAATGCGGCTCATAGCCGAGAGCACGCATGTCTGCGGCGATCCGGGATTGCAATACGATACCACCATTAATCACTGGCATACCTGTCCGAAAAGCGGACCCATCAACGCCAGTAATCCGTGTTCGGAATATATGTTTGTCGATAACAGCGCCTGTAACCTGGCGTCGGTCAACCTGATGAAGTTTGTCCGCGCTGATGGATCTTTGGATATGCAACGGTTACGGCATGTCGCCCGCTTATTGATTTTGGCGCAGGAAATTCTAGTTGATAACGCCAGTTATCCGTCGCCGGAAATCGCACGCAACTCGCATCGTTTCAGGCCGTTGGGATTAGGGTACGCCAATTTGGGGGCGGTGCTGATGAGTTTGGGGCTGCCGTACGACGGCAATGACGGACGCTCGTTTGCGGCCCTGACCACCGCCTTGTTGTCCGGATATGCTTACGAAATGTCGGCGGATATTGCGGCGCAAAAAGGCGTGTTTGATGACTACCCCGTCAATCGCGACAGTATGCTCGGCGTCATTGAACAACATCGTGCCGCCTTGACCGACATGGAACCCGTGCCGGATGCGGCGCCGATGTATCGCGAAGCGTCGGCTGTATGGGACCGGGTTCTGGAAAAAGGGGCGTGTGACGGCTTCCGTAATGCGCAGGTCACGCTGCTGGCGCCTACCGGTACGATCGGCTTCATGATGGATTGCGATACCACGGGGATTGAACCCGATATCGCGTTGGTGAAGTATAAACAGATGGCCGGCGGCGGCATGCTAAAGATCGTCAACCAAAGCGTGAAGGCGGCGTTAATGCGCCTGGAATATGCGGAAGACGCGCAACGCGCTATCATGGCGCATATCGATAAGCATGAAACCATCGAGGGCGCACCCGGTCTTAAACCGGAGCATCTGCCTGTGTTTGACTGCGCCTTCAAACCGCGTAACGGGTCGCGGTTTATTGCCTATCCCGCGCATCTGCGCATGATGGCCGCCGTGCAGCCTTTTCTGTCCGGCGCCATCAGTAAGACGATCAATATGCCGGCCCAAGCCACGATCGAGGAGATCGAACAGGTCTATCGCGACGGCTGGCGCATGGGCTTGAAATCGGTGGCCATCTACCGTGACGGTTCCAAACGGACACAGCCGCTTAGTACTCAGGCCGCGGGCGATAAATCCGCCGCCAAGAAGATGCCCCGGCCGTTCCGTCGCCGGATGTCCGCCACACGCAATTCGATTACCCATAAATTCGAAGTCGCGGGCCACGAAGGATATCTAACTGTCGGCCTTTACGAAGACGGCGCACCAGGCGAACTGTTCATCACCATGGCCAAGGAAGGCAGTACTGTCGGCGGGATCATGGATGCCTTCGGCACCGCGATCTCGCTCTGCCTGCAGTACGGTGTGCCGGTGGGTGAGTTGATCAAGAAATTTTCGCACATGCGATTCGAACCCAGCGGTTATACCCGCCATCCGGATATCCCGATGGCCAAATCGCTGGTAGATTACATATTCCGATGGCTGGAATTAAGTTTTCCTAACGGGAAATCTCCGCAACCGGCGCTTGACCATGCGGTGGTCGCGCCACCGCCGTCGCCGACCGGCGCCGGCAACGCAACGGAAGCCTATATGGAGACCGCGACCCGATCCGAAACAACCGTACGAATCGACGACCAGTTCGCCCATTTCATGGACGATGCACCCGCCTGCGATGTTTGTGGCGCGATTACCGTGCGTAACGGCGCCTGCTATAAGTGCTTCAATTGCGGCAATTCAATGGGGTGTTCCTGACGATTGACGCAAGCTTTCCAGCACGTCTTGCATGTCCGACGGCAGCGGTGCGCTGATCTCCACGGGTAACCCGCTGGCCGGATGCGTGAAACCGATCAGTCGCGCATGCAGCATCTGACGGGGTACCGCCGGGTCGTGTCGCCGATGGATACGGCTGCCGTAACGACGGTCGCCCAGGACCGGATGGCCGCGCCAAGCCAGGTGGACACGTATCTGATGCGTTCGTCCCGTGGCAATGCGAACCGTAAGCAAGCTGGCATCGCGCAGCGTTTCGACGACCCGGAAGAAGGTCAACGCGGCGCGACCGCCATGGTGCGTGACGGCAAACCGCTGGCGGTCACGCGGATGCCGCGCCAGCGCGCCATCAATACGCCCCGCCGAAGGAACAGGTATGCCGTGAACGATGGCAAGATATTCCTTCCGTACCGTCCGTTGCCGGAATTGATGACCCAGCGCCAGATAGGCTGCTTCATTCCGCGCGATGACGATCACGCCGCTCGTGTCCTTGTCCAGCCGATGCACGATGCCGGGGCGACCTTTGCCGCCGATGTCCGCCAGATCGTGGTAACGATGCAATAGTGCATTGACCAGCGTGCCGCTGCCGTGACCTGGCGCCGGATGGACCACCAGACCGGCCGGCTTGTCGATTGCGAGCAAATCGTCGTCATCGTACAGAACCGAAATCGGGATATTCTGGGCGACCGGCGCCGCCTCTGGAACCGGCGTCGGCGGCAGGTGTAACACAACGCGGTCGCCAATGAGTAATAACCGTTTCTTTGCTGCGGGACGGTCGTTAACGGTTACATGCTGTTGCGTGATCAATCGCTGGAGACGTGCCCGTGAAATATCGGGGAAACGGTTTGACAGCGCCACGTCAAGACGCCGGCCCGCTGCCTCCGCCGTGCATGTGAAGCGACGCTCTTCTGGTGGATTGGTATGCATGAAGTGCAATGAGAACGGCAATTGAAATCAGTGATAAACTTAACCATTGTGCGGCGGTTAACCCGCCGGCACGCCAACGAGTATCGCCACGTAAAAATTCTAGGCCGAACCTTAATCCTGGGTAAAGCGCCAAATAGGCGGCGCAAACCAGGCCCTGCCGCGGTCGTCGCTGATAAAAAGCATAGAGAACAAAGAAAATCAGTAGATTCCCCACAGCCTCGTACAGTTGCACCGGATATCGCAGCGTCTGGTCGCCGGCCATCGCCACGCCACACCCGCGGCCAATGGCGCCGGTCAATGCGATATCACCGCCGCCTGATACCGGCAATCCATAGCAACAGCCGTTCAGGAAACAGCCGAGACGACCGAACATATGCCCCAGCGGTATGGCGACAACCAGAAAATCCATTAGCGCAGGGAATGGTTCTCGACGGCGATACGCAAACCAGACCGCACCCAAGGCGCCGCCGATGATGCCACCGTAAAAAATCAGGCCACCCTGGTCTATCCGCCATATCTCCGACGGAACGGAGCGATAATAAGGGAAATTCGCCAGCACAAACAGCAGGCGCGCGCCAACGATCCCCGGCAACAATATCCACAACGCTAAATCTGAACCATAATCCGCCCCGCGACCAGAACGTTTCCCCATATAACGCCAGAGCATAATGCCGGAGAGAAAAGCCAGCGCCATCATTACGCCGTACCAGTAAATCGTGCGCCCGCCGATCGTGATAAATTCAGGATGCATCGTCGAATATATACTTGCTGGAATCCGCCTCGGATCGCGGTTTGGTTGACTCTCGCTGTGAACCGGCTGCGGTCCCTGAAAAAAAGGCAATATAACATAAGATAATAGCGCCGTAAAGACATCCGGTTTTTTTAGAGTAGACGAACATCACAAATGGATGTAACATGTTCGCAACTAGATTTATAGTTTGTGATATCGAGACGTATCAGGATACAGGAAGATTTCGGGAAAAAGATGCTGTCATGACGGATGTATCGAGTCATATAACGACGGATCCCGTCGCCCAGACGACATGTGACCAGTGTGGCGTCGAACTGGATGTTTCAGGGATTCCTTCCTTTACAACGGTTGAATGCCCCAAGTGCAAGGCCGATGTCGCCGTTCCGGCAAGACTGGGCACGTTCCGCTTGCTGTCCTTGCTGGGGCAGGGCGGCATGGGGGCGGTCTACAGGGGCATCGATACGTCGTTGGACCGTCCCGTTGCCGTCAAGGTGTTGTTACGTTCTGTTGGCGACGATCCGGAATTTGTCGAAACATTCCAGAAAGAAGCCAAGGCCGCGGCCGCGTTAAGTCACCCTAATATCGTCCAAATATACCAGTTCGGCCGCGAAAAAGGCCAGCCATATATCGCCATGGAACTGCTGCTGGGTGGACGGCTGGACAAAATGATCGCCGCCGGGAACCTTCTTGAAGCGGCGCTCGTAATCAAAATAGCGATTGATGTAGCGCAAGGACTGAAGGCCGCGGGCGATATCGGGCTGGTGCATGGCGATGTCAAACCCGAAAACATTCTGCTCGACAGCAACGGAACCGCAAAAATCGTTGATTTCGGACTGGCGGCGTACATGGACCGCGGATCGCGCCGTGAAGGCGTTTGGGGAACACCGTATTATATTGCACCCGAAAAAGTGCGGGGTAAACCGGGTGATTTACGTTCGGATATCTATAGTTTGGGAGCCACGCTGTTCCATGCCCTTACTCTGAAACCGCCTTTTGAGGGAGAAACCGCCGTCGACGTTGTTAAAGCACGAATACGAAAGCCCGCTCCGGCCGTCAACGAATTGCGGAAAGATGTACACGACGAGGTCGTACGCGTCATACAGCGCATGCTCGAATCCGAACCGTCGCGGCGGTACCCGACCTACATCTCGTTGATCGCTGATCTGCAGTCGGTCGCTGAAAAGATTGGACCGCCACGGAATCTGACGCGCTTGAAACGCGGTTCCGGCAAAATCGTATTGCCCAAACGCGGTAAAAGCTTGCCTGCAAGTACGCGGATTACGGCAACAGGGAACGTTGCGCGAATTTCCGGCGATATCAATGCATTGACCGCCACCGGATCGCTGAAATCTGGTAAACCGGAAAAAAAACGGATCAGTGGCCGGCGAATCGCGGCGTTGCTAATTGTTTTGCTTGGCGCCGCGGGCGCCGCGGGCGGATGGTGGCACTGGCAGGAAATTCAGACGCGTCAGGAACAAGTAGCGCGGCAGCAACACCTGGCGCACGTTGCCGACACGGCGCGCGGGATTTTCGTTGCACTAGACGAGAATGTGCATCTGACGCACCAACGCCTGCGGGAGACTTATGCGCTGTTGCATTCGGCGACCGAAAAGATGGAAGACGCTGAAAGAACCTTGCAGGAGGCCGGTCTCACCAACGGGATTAACCAGGTGGCGGAAGAGTGGGCGAGCGTGCCGGAAAACATCCGGACAGAACTCGAAGAAGCCGAACGCGCAGTCAGCCGTATGCGCGATCGACTTACCATGGTCTCCGGTAAGCGGCGAGACTTGGAAGATCAACACGAGATCGCCGCCGCGGACCGATTGCTGGCGGCCATACAGGAGCGCGCCGACGAGGCTGCCGGTGACCACAAGGCCATTCATGAACGGCTTGATGGTGTCGTCGAACTTTATGAAAAACTCGCGGTCTTGGACGCGATGGTGACTGAAAAAAAAGAACAGTTAGCCAAGGCCGAACGTCAGCGCTTGGAAGAAGAAAGACGGCAGCGTGAACTCGCAGCCCAACGGCAGGCCGAAGCGGAAAGGGAAAGGGAACTGGCTCAAAAGGTGGCGGCCGAAAACGAACAACTAGACGAGCTTCGGGAGGAACTGCTCGTTATGATTCGCCGTAACGAATTTATTGAAGCCTTAGAACAGGCACGCGCGGTACGGCACCAATGGGAGACGGAAGAGGCACGGAAGGCAGCGGATATATGGATCGAAAGACTGGCGCTGTTGCCGGAAATGAAAACCGTAATCATTGACCAGCTTGCTCAGAACGGTTACCCTTGGGGATGGCTGGGGCAGCGGGGGCAGCGGGATATTGTCGGCGCCGACAGTGAAACCATTCATCTGCATAATCGGAAGTTGCCGTGGCATGACGTGCCGGTAAGGCAAATGCTCCGTTTTATTGACCGTTACTCGGAAGCCGATGGATTGGATGCCACAAAACTAGCCCAA
>PWZG01000567.1 GCA_003567575.1 PVC group bacterium
CGATGTCCAGATCATAACTGGTGTCAGGCTTGAGATCGGTGCAATCGACATAAACAAGTGGTGCATCCAACCGTTCCAGAACTTCCGCGCTGCCGCTGACCACGATATCGACCCGCTCCGGCTCGATCTCGATTTTTTGTCTGCGGCCATGCGGCGCAACCAACGCCCTGACGCGTTGCTGGGGCCATTCGCGACTTGCCGGCGTCGAAGTGATCGTAACATCTACCTGCGTCTCATTCGGTACGATGCGCGCATGCCACGTTTCGCCGGGTTGCGCAATCGCCGTACGCCGCGTAAACGATTCGATCCGACCGTCGACATCGATCGGCACGGTATGAACCTGGTCAACCGATTGCAGCTTGCGAGCCGGACCGCGCAAGGTCACGACATCCGGATCGCTGACAACGGACGCCACTTGTCCGGCAAGCGGACGCCCGGTAATTCGCGGGCGTACAGGAACCTTTTTTTCCTCCTCACGGTCCAATTCGACCCGCAACCGGGTGGGATGAATGCGAAAAGGTCGCACACCGCGCGCCCCTTCAACATGATCGGGCGTCAACGTCATCTCGTACGATCCCGACTCGGCGACGTGCTGCATATCGACGTTAACCATCAGTCGTTTTACATCCAGAAACCGGATATCCTCCTGCGAACCGCGAAATGTAACGTCGACAGTGGTTTCGGATTGATATTGGATGGCAAACCCTTCCGGCGGCGAAACCTGTACGCGCACATCCGGTGTTGTGACTTCAAAACTAATGGCTTTGCGGATTCCATACCAGCTCACGACCGCAAGAAAGAGCGCCAGAAGTTTCAAACCGGCATTATGCGCGACAAACGCTCTGATATACCTCAATAATGATTTCATTATATCATCAATCCGCTTTCGCATATTGGCCGTCATCGTTTTCGTCGGCCGAAGGATTAATTTCCAGTTCACGTCGAACTTTACGCCAGCGCGTTTCGCGGTTAAGCCCTTTTGCCAGAACCGCTCTCAAGAACCGTTCAAGACGTTCCCTGTCGAAATCGCGGCTGAGCCGGCCTTTCCAACTGACGGAAACGGTGCCGGTTTCCTCGGAGACAACGACCACGACGGCATCTGTTTCCTCCGTCAATCCCATGGCTGCCCGGTGACGCGTCCCCAAGCCCTTGGAAATATCCGAGCGTTGTGTCAACGGAAACAGGCAACCGGCGGCTACAATCCGGTTGTCGCGAATAATAACACCGCCATCATGCAACGGCGTATGCGGGAAAAACATCGCCGCCAGTAACTCCGGGGTCACCGCGCTGTCAAGCGATGTTCCCGTCTCCTGAATCGAACGCGTACCAATATCGCCTTCAATCGCAATCAAGGCGCCGATTTTCCGTTCCGCCAACAGCATCACGGCATCGACAACATGGGCAACCAACTGTTTGGAGTCGGATTGCTGTTGCAAAACCGGCTGCCTCCCCAGTTCGGCCAGCGCACGCCGGATTTCAGGTTGGAAAACGATGAACAATGCAACCACGAGGTAAAGCGTCAAGCGGCCAAGCAACCAGTTGAGTTGTTCCAGGTTCAGCCACCAGGTCAGCAGTATCAAGGTCACAATCAACACGATCAAACCGGTCAAAACCTGGGCGCTACGGGTTCCGCTGAAAAAAACGAAAACCATATAATAGAACGACGCCAGCACCAATATCTCAACGATGCCGCCGGGACCGGGTAAATGCTGGATCGTAAACGGCATGGTTCAGGCTTTCCTTTCACGGCGCAACGCGCGTGCTACATCGACGGCATCGCGGGTCGCGGCCACATCATGGGTCCGGATCACGGACACACCCTGCCAGACGGCGAGCGCCGTTACCGCCAAACCGGCAAACAGCCGTTCCTTTGGCTGAAGGTCGCCAACGATATCGCCCAGAAAACGTTTACGGGAAAAGCCGACAAGCAACGGCCGGTTTCCGACCGCCAGCCGGTCCAAATGCGACAGCAGTGCCAGATTATGTTGCAGGGTTTTGCCGAAACCGATCCCCGGATCAACCACGATCCGCGCGGCATCGATCCCGGCATCCATCGCGATCGCCGAGCGCTGTTTCAGAAAATCACATACTTCCGCCACAACATCATCGTAAGACGGCGCGGTCTGCATCGTCAGGGGATCACCCTGCATATGCATTAAAACCAAACCCGCACCGCTATCGCGGACCAGCGGCAGCATTTGCGCATCGTCACGCAACGCCGAAACATCGTTGACGATATGGGCGCCGGCATCGAGCGCGCCGCGTGCGACAGTCGCCAGGCGGGTATCGATCGAAATCGCTATATCCGCCGCACTGCATAACTGCCGGACTACCGGTATCGTGCGTCGCATCTGTTCAACGGCATCGACCGGTTGCGCGCCCGGCCGGGTCGATTCGCCGCCGATATCAATAATATCGGCTCCCTGATCTATCATATCCAGGGCATGCGCCACGGCTGCATCTACATCAACGTAGTCGCCGCCATCCGAAAACGAATCCGGCGTTACGTTGACAACCCCCATAATCAATGGTTGATCATACAGGCTCAGGATGCGGTCGCGACAAAGCCATGCCCCGTCCGTGCCGGCGGACCGCGAAACATCGACAGTGGCTGTGGACTTTGATTGCATTATCCGGTCCCGTCAGGCGCCGGCTCACTGGATGCGGCCGGCGCCTTTGATTCCTTCGCTTGATCATCGGGCGGCGTATCTTTCGTTGACGCTGCCTGGGTGTCGGACGCGGCGTGCTCATCCGTCGCCGCGCCGTCTGCTTTCGTTTCGGCGACCCGTTCCTCTTCGGACAACACACGGCCATGTTTAACCAGCTCGGCAATGTCGCGCCCATCAATGGTTTCGCGTTCGATCAACATCGCCGCGATTTTATCCAGCGTTTCACGATGTGTTTCAACCAGGTGAAACGCCCGATCATAGGATTCCCGTAAAAGACGGCTGATTTCGGAATCGATGAGGCGAACCGTTACATCGCTTAATTCCTGCGTCCGTGCCATGTCGCGACCGAGGAAAAGCGGTTCCCCATCCTGCCCGAATGTCTGGGCGCCCAATTCATCGCTCATGCCCCAGCTACATACCATCATTCGCGCAATCCGGGTCGCTTCCTTGAGATCGTTGCCCGCGCCGGTCGTAATATCGTCGAAAACCACTTTTTCGGCGACGCGTCCCCCCATCAACGTCGTCAGGATTCCGTTCAGTTTACGGCGCCCCTCGATATAGCGGTCTTTCTCGGGCAATTGCATGGTTGCTCCAAGATACGCCTGGCCGCGAGGTATGATGGTGATTTTATGTAACGGCTCGCTGTCCTCCGTCAAATAAGTCACCAGGGCATGTCCGGATTCGTGATAAGCGGTAATGCTTTTATCCTTGTCGTCAAGGACCCTGGTGCGTTGCTCGCGGCCCCAACGAACTTTATCGCGTGCCTCCTCGAAATCGGACATATCGACCGTTTCCTTGTCGTGGCGGGCAGCCAGCAGTGCCGCTTCATTGACGAGATTCGCCAGGTCGGCGCCCGAAAATCCGGGGGTGCCGCGCGCCAACCGGTGCAGTTCAACATCGGCGGAAAGCGGTATTTTGACGGTATGCAACTTCAATATTTCCGTACGTCCGTCCACCATGGGCAGACCGATCCCGATCTGGCGATCGAACCGTCCGGGCCGTTGCAAGGCCGGATCAAGCACATCGGGACGGTTGGTGGCGGCAATGATTATGATCCCTTCCTTCGAATCGAAACCGTCCATTTCAACCAACAACGCATTGAGCGTCTGTTCACGCTCGTCATGCCCGCCGCCGATTCCACTGAAACGACTGCGCCCGACGGCATCGATCTCGTCGACAAACAGAAGACAAGGCGCGTTCTTCTTGGCGTTCTCGAACATATCGCGTACGCGTGAAGCGCCGACTCCGACAAACATTTCAACAAAATCAGAACCGCTGATAGTGAAAAACGGCACTTCGGCTTCGCCCGCGATCGCTTTGGCCAGCAAGGTTTTACCGGTGCCGGGCGGGCCCGTAAGTAATACGCCCTTGGGAATGCGCCCGCCCAGTTTCTGGAACTTTTTCGGATCCCGCAGGAAGTCGATGATCTCCTGCATTTCATCCTTGGCCTCATCAATGCCGGCGACGTCCTTAAAGGTAATGCCGGTTTTCTCCTGATTCATCATTTTGGCGCGGCTTTTCCCGAACGTCATCATCCCCTGCCCCATCGACCGCATCTGCCGGATGAAAACAAAGTACAGTACCGCGATAATCAGAATTACCGGCAACAGCGCCGTCACCACCTGCCAGAATACATGACTGGGACGCTCTATCCGGAATGCTACCTCGTTTTCCTGCAAAAAAGCCAGTAGTTCGGGGCCGATCACGACATCGACGCGGAACGGCTGATCTTCCGGGTGTTCACCCCTGATATAACTCTGCCCGGTGCTTTCATCCACGATAACGCAATCCTTCACCGCCCCCGTACGAACCAAATCGACAAACTCAGGATAGTAAGGCACATTCTGTTCGGTAACGTGTTCCCGCGTATGAACCCAGAACATCATCACCAAACCGCCAAGTATCAGTATCCAAAAAAACTGGCTGCGTGCCAGCGACGGCTTTTCACGTTTGCCGTCGCCCGGCAGCGGTTTCTTATCCAAAGGCGTTCGTTCCATGAAATGTCTTTCTTCTTGTTGCGTGAGACGCTCACAAACAACTCAAGTATGTATTAAAAATATTATCGACGTCATGATACGATAAACCGGACGTAATTGGCAATACCAATCAAACGGCCAGTTTCAACATATGTATCTCATCGGCGCCGACACATAAACCGTAGACCGGCAATTCGGTCCATGAACCGGTATTGAAATAATGAATATCCTGTATGTCTTTCTCCTCGACAAAATGGGTGTGTCCGCATGCCACGGCAAGGCATCCGCGACGGCGCGCGTGGGAAACGGCATTCCGTTGCACGTGTTCGCGCAATACGCGATAGAGCCGGTTCCAGCGCTTGGCGTAAGCGGCTACATGAATGGCTTCGGCGCCCATCAAAACACGCAAGCGATGCATTGCACGGAATGTTCGCACAAACCAGCGGTGCGCCGGCATCACGTTATCGAAGCCATGACCATGGGCTACATATAATTTACGATCAATGACCAATTCGTTGACAAACCGGATATTCCCCGGCGAATCGATCAGGAATCCGGCATCATGATTGCCATATATCCAAACGATTTCACGGCGGCACGCTTCTTCACGCAGACGATCGAGCACGGCGGCATCAACCGCCGGCAACCGTTCGTGAACCCGATCCACGATATCGCCGTTAAGAACCAGCGCCATGCCTGGCGGCAAACGCTCCAAACAAGCGACAAAGGCCTCGCGCAAGCAATACCGGGAGCCGAGATGCAGATCGCTTACAACCAAATAGCGGCCGTTCCGCCATAAATCGCTCTCCATTTCCTCCGTCAACAGGCCGGCGGATAAGTCCGTATGCGGCGCCGTCATAACGTGGCGCCGTCCGCTGCAATCCCGTCGCTGGAACCGCCGGCAAAGACAACCGTTTCGGTATCGCGCAGGATAAATGCAACGGCAATCGCCATGATACCACCAAGCAGCCAGACCGTCGCCGGCATTTGCAGGTTGAAGTCGCCAAGCGAATGAACCGCCATCACGGCCCCGGACAGCAACGCGGTCAGGACAACGGTATAATCAAAGCGTCCGGGCGCCCGCCAGGATGCCGCACGTTGCCGACGCCATTCGCGTTTCAGGGCCGCTACCCACAACGTTATCGTCGCACCCAGCGCTGTCAGGAACAGCAAGAATCCGACCAAACCATACTCTTCCAGTAACTGTACCCAATCGCTGTGCACCTCGTAGGAATGAAAGGTATCGTTCCTATGGCGCGGCCATCGCGCGGTATCGCGGTCGCCGCCGGCGCCGGCGGCAAAATGCGGCCAGAGATGGCGATGCATACCAGGCCCGATTCCCCATATAGGCGCCGTACGCCATGCACGAATCGCACCGCCGATCATCTGGTAGCGCGAGGTATACTCAAGCTGACGCCAGGGATAACGACGAAACCGCTGTACAAACGGAACATCCAGCGTTACCGCCGCAAACGTGCCGCCCACGGTCAACGCAATAACAACAACAGCCAACGCATGACGGAACACGGGACGCCATTGCAAAAAACCGAACGCCAATACCAGTATCGACACAACGCCCAGACTCAACGCGGCGCCGCGTGATTTAGTCAAGAGAATCGCCCAGACCGCGACCACCAGTAACGGCAAGGCCAATAAGCGCAATACGATGCGTTTGTGACGCGTTATCAGCAAGGCCAGCCCGGCCAGGAACGCGATTTCCATCACACAGGCAAAATGATTGGGACAATAATACGAACCGGATGCGCGTTCATCGAGAATATATTGTGGGTACGCCGGTTGCCACATGACAAATTCGCCGCGGGTTTTGTACCAGTTCACGACGGCATACACTCCCAATGCCAGCATATTCAGCAATATCAGGATAAACAATGCTTCAAGTTGACGGCGCGAGAATCCGAAGGCGATGGCCGTGCCAAGTAACAACGGTGTTACAAACAGCAACATCGAACGCTCGGCATCCAGGTACACCGGCGCTTGATAAAACCGAATCAATACATAGAAAATGAAGATCGCCCATCCCAGCAACAGCGTCAGCGCCAAACGCCGGTTGACGTGGGTACGCGGCGGATAACCGCACCCGAAAAACACCAGGCGCACCGCGAAAAGAAGTACGGCTCCGAACAACACCGTTGTCAAGGGCCAGAACCACCACATTTCCCAGGCGCCAAACAACCACGGCGCCGCCAATAAAACAAGAGCCGTCAGCAAAAAAAACAAAACACCGGTCGCCCGGTCGATAACGTCATGCATCGGCATCACTCCCCTCGACACTTTGCCAGGCGCGCAACAGTTCATCAATGTGATGGTCCTGCTCCGGGTTCACAGCCATACGCGAGGCATCCTCCTGAAACCAGCCAACAGACTCGCGAATCGCGGTTCTGAACGTATACCGGCATTCAAATTCCGGAAGGAAACATTTGATCTTGGTATTGTCGAAAACACCCGGTTCACTCTTGTCGCCCAGCAATTTGGCGCGCGCTTCAGGCCAATGTTCTCCCAGGAAATGCGATGGGATATGCACCATGTGCGGCGCGCGCCCCAGCGCCATGCCAATCTCGAAGTAAATACAGTTCCAGGTTAAAACCTGGTCCGACGTCAGTTGAAATGTTTCGCCGGCAGACTTGCCATGGCCGACCAGCCCCACCAGGCCGGCGGCAAAATCGGCGGCGGCGGTCAACGTCCAGAGGGTACGCCCGTTGTCATGCACAATAATCGGTTTGCCGGAGGTTATCCGTGCCGCCACGGTATAATCCGAGCCGTTCAGCGGCGACGGAATCCATTGCCTGCCGAAAGTGTGGGACGGACGTACGATGGTTACCGGAAAATCAGGGCCGTGCACGTGGCCCAAAAACTTTTCGCAAGCGATTTTGCCCTGGGCATAAGGCGAAAACGGATTCCCCAACGGTGTTTCCTCCGTCAACGGCAACTGTTTATGCGGTTTCTCATAGACCGTCGCGCTGCTGATGAAAACGTACTGCCCAATCCGGCCACGCAAGGCGTCGAAATCAAGCTCGCAATCGGCATGCGAAAAACCCAGGAAATTAATGACGGCATCGCCACAAAACGATGACAGCGCTTCGCGGCAGGCAGCGCTATCCTCCCGATCAACGCAAATATGGC
>PWZG01000004.1 GCA_003567575.1 PVC group bacterium
CCGCCAATGCCCGCAAACTGCGGTTGGGATGCAATCTCAATCATTATTTCACGCCGACGGCGGAACGCGCCCGCCAATACATGGCGGACGGCCGCATCGGCGAAGTCATCTCCGTTCTGTTCCGGATGGGGTTTCAGGGTGGCGAAGCGACCTACGGTTTCAATCCGTCGCCGCGATTTAACCGACCCTACGCCCATCTCAAGGCGTTTTTGACGCATCCGTTAAGTGTCATGCGCTATTTTTGCGGCGATGTCACCCATGTTCAAGCCTTCCTGAGTCGCACCGGATACCGCAAGAACAAGGGCGATTTGCTATTGTCAGTCAACAGCGTTCACCTGTTGTTTGAAGATGGTACGATCGGTTACCTGATGAGTCATCGCGGTGAGGCGGTCTGGGGATTGGGCGGCTGGTGGAGTTGTGAAGTAGCCGGCAGTCGTGGCACGTTTTGCATTGAAAACTGCATAGAGAAACTGACGTATTGGCCGGCGCCGGAACCGGGCGAGAAATATGGGTTGGGCGAAGCGCCGCCGCCGGAAATATACGATACCGGCATCAAGAGTTTCGGCGAAACGTTTCCACGCCGGATACATGCCTTTTTGGAGGATAAAAGCCGCGGTGTATCGCCGGACAAAATCCGGGCGTCGGGACGCGATGCGCTGGCGACGCTGGAAATCATCGAAGCCGTCATTCAATCTTACGAAAACGGCGGCGTCCTGACGCGACCCCATCCGTTGCCGCCATTGCATGGCGATCCGCTGACGGAAACGATATAAGGAGAATACAATGATCAAGCTCGGTGTAAACTCGGTGCTCTTTCAAGGGCATGATTTGGATATTGCCATGAAAATGATTGCCCTTGCCGGTTACGATGGCGTGGAGTTATCGGCGATAAAGGGCATGTGTGAGCATCTGGATCCCGAACAATGGCAGGATCAGGTTGCCTCAATCCGTGATCTGGCGAAGGAATACGATCTGGAATTGCTTAGTATCGAAGCGGCGACGCATGATTCCGACCGGCTGGAGAAGACGTTTGCCGCGGCGGCCGCCCTAAAGATTCCGGTGGTCAACATCGGGCCGGGCGGCAAAAAAGACGTTGACGGCGATTTGGCGCGTCAAGCGAAGCTGATCGCCGGGCTGTGTGAACGCGCCGCTGTGCACGGGGTGTCCTTGTGCGTCAAGGCCCATGTCGGTTGTTGTGTCGATAATACACCGACCACGCTTCAGCTTATGGACTCCATATCGTCGCCGGCTTTTGGTGTCGATATGGATCCCAGCCATGTTTACCGGGCGGGTGAAAACCCGGCCGAGGCTTTGCCGGCCGTGATCAAGCGGGTTAAACACATACATATTCGCGACTGCAAGGGGCGCGGACCGTCGCCGGGCGCGCCACGCGATCAGGCCTGCGGTCGGGGCGATATCGATCTGTTGGGCTATTGCCGTGCCATGGTCGAAGGCGGTTATGATGGGCCGGTGTGCCTGGAGGTGATCGGCGCCAAGGAATACGATTTGCCGGCACGCGTTGCCGTTGCCGCCGAAAGTTACGGCTACCTGAACGCCTGCCTTAAATCGTTGGCAGCGCGCTGAACGGGGTTATGGAAACCATACGTGTCGGAATTCTCGGGTTTGCGCATGGTCACGTCAATGCCTATTGCCGGCGTTGGCGCGAAGATCCGGCGTTGGGCATCGATGTCGTGGCCGGCTGGGATGCCGATACGCAGCGGGCCGTTGCCGGATGCGAGGCGCATGCGTTGCATCTTGCCGGGACGGTTGACGATATCCTGGGGGACCGGTCGATTGCGGCCGTTGCGATTGCCGTCGAAACTGCTTGCCATGCCGCCCTGGTCGAGCAGGCTGCCGCCGCCGGCAAGGCCGTGGTGCTGCAGAAACCACTGGCCTTGACGCTCGACGAGGCCGATCGAATCGTTGCTGCCGTGCAAAAGCATAGAATTCCATTCACCCTGGCATGGCAGATGCGAACCGATCCGCATAATCTGCAAGTCCGCGACTTGTTGGCCGACGGCCGGTTCGGTAAAGTGTATCAGGTGCGCCGTCGCCATTGCCTTTCAACCCATCTGTGGCCCGATTTTGAAAAAAGCTGGCATGTACAGCCCGAGCTTAACCGCGATATATTCGCCGATGATGCCGCCCATCCCGTCGATTTCATCTACTGGCTGCTGGGTATGCCGGCCTCGGTCATGGCAGAACTTGGAACGCTGCGCAATCCGCGGATCGTCAACGATCATGCAATTGCCGTGTTTCGCTACCGCGATGGAACATTTGCCGAGGTATCGTGCTCCTTCGCGGCGGCAGGTGGCGAGAATTGCCTTGAGATTCTGTGTGAAAACGGCATTATTATCGGGAATTACGGCGATCAAGCGACCTGCATGCTTCCGCGGCCGCCCGGCGGGATCCAACTCAAATGGTTTGTGCAGGGCGATACCGGGTGGACGGTCAGTGACTTGCCCGATATCACCGATCAAGGACAACGTCTTGGCGGTTTGGCGGCGCCCTTGGCCGACGTTCTGCACAAACGCCGCCCACCGATCGCGAACGCACGCGAAGGTCGCGATGTGCTTCGTATGATTCTGGCCTGTTACCATGCCGCCGAATCCGGACAACGCATCAACCTATAACCAACAACCAACAACCTGCAAGGAGCATCACCATGCCTGCGAAGAAGAAAACGAATCTTATCCTGTTTGGAATCGATAGTCTGCGCCGCGACCACATGAGTCTTTACGGTTATCCGCGTTTAACCACCCCGCACATCGATCGCTGGGTCCGGCAGGGGACAGTGTTCGACAACCTGTACAGTCCGCATATTCCCACCACGCCGGCCTATACCTCGATGTTCACCGGGCTGGATTGTTTCGGTATGGATGTGGTGGCTTTGCGGCATAAAGGCGGATTGCGGCCGGAATTGGTGACGATGGCGGAATTGCTGGAACAAAACGGGTACGCCACGTCCTGTATCGGGTTTAGCGGAAACCCGGCTGCCCGCGGGTTCCAGAAGTACCTTGATTTCGAAGGGTGGGGTTCCTGGGCGACCGGCCGCAGTCGCAAGGCCGATAATCTGAATGCGGTCACCATTCCCGAGTTGCATCGTCTGGCGGCGGCCGACGATCCGTTTTTCCTGTTCATGCGTCACATGGATCCGCATTCGCCTTACCTGCCGCCCGCCCCGTTCGAGCGCATGTTCTATGCCGGTAATGAATGCGATCCGAAAAACAAGTCGCTCGACCCGGTTTACGCGTTCGAACCGTTTGCCGACTATTTCCGCAGTTGGTTCCCGCCCAAGTGTACAGACAAGGATTATATCATTGCCCAGTACGACGGCGCCGTGGCCTATATGGACGCCTGCATTGCCAATCTGTTTCGCGAAATCGAAACTCTGGGATTGATGGACAATACGCTGGTGGTTATTATTTCAGATCATGGCGAGACCTTGCACGATCACGAATGCTGGTACGATCATCACGGCATGTATGATTGTACGCTGGTGGTTCCGCTGGCGTTTATTCAGCCGGGCCGCGTACCGGCCGGACGCCGCATTGGCGATATCTGCCGTATGCAGGATGTTTATCCCACCATGCTGAATCTGCTGGGGATTCGGCCGACCGCCCCCGTCGACGGACGGAGTCTGGCGCCCCTGATGCAGGGGCGCGACCGCAAGCCCGAACCCGAGTTTTATATTACCGAGTGTACCTGGATGCGCAAGCACGGATGGCGTACGCCGGAATGGAAACTAATTCAGGCTCTGGAACCGGATCTGCACGGCAAACCGGAAATAGAGTTATACAACTTGATCACCGATCCGGAGGAAAACCATAATCTTGCGTCACGCGAACCGGACACCGTACGCTGGTTGACGGCGCGTATGGAAGCGCATATCCGCAAACGCGAAAAGCAGACCGGCCGCACCAATCCGATACTGACCAATCTTGATTGGCACGGAAAGGGATGCGGGCCGTTCAAGTCGACCGAACAAGCCTATAAGATGATGCACATCGGGTCGCCGAAACAGGCCAAGGGATTACAGGCCAAGGAATTACGTACCCAGCGCGGCGCCAAAAAATTGTAACACGCCAAGTGTACCGTTTCCGTCGGGCCTCGCGGTTTATTAAGCGTCTCATATTTGTCGCTACCTGCGCTCGTGCGGCCGAGGACCCGCCGCGGGCGGGCAGGCGGCCGGCTCCATATTTTGGAGACGGCGGTCCCCGCCGTTATCAGAGCGCTATGGTGCGACAATTCTGAGACGCTTAGTAATTGCGATCATTTGCGCGCGCGCAATCCGAGCACATCACGCATATCGTAGAGGCCGGCGGGGCGGTCGACCAGCCAGAGGGCGGCGCGCAGCGCGCCCAACGCGAAGGCATCGCGGTTCGAGGCGCGATGGGTGAATTCAAGTTTTTCGCCTTCGGCAGCCAGATGGATCGTATGTTCGCCGACTACGTCGCCGGCGCGCAGTGCGTGCATGCCGATTTCACCCGGCGGACGGGCGCCCACCATGCCTTCCCGGCCGTGGACCATGACCGAGCGCAGGTTCTGGTTACGGCCTTCGGCGGCGGCTTCGGCCAGCGCCAGTGCCGTCCCGCTGGGTGCATCTTTTTTGTGGCGATGATGGGTTTCAACAATTTCGATATCGTAATCCATTCCCAGGATGGCTGCTGCCTGTTTGGTCAATTCCAGCAACACATTGACCCCGGTACTCATGTTGGCGGCCTGCAAAACCGGCGTTTTACCGGATGTCTGCTTGACCGCCTTCAACATTTCATCGTCCAGACCGGTAGTCCCGATGACGATGGGTATACCGCGTTCGGATACGGCCCGCAGATTATCGACCAAGGCTTCCCGCGCGCTGAAATCGATGGCGATATCCGCATCTTGCAGGGCGGCGGTCAGATCCTTGCCGATGGTTACGTTTTGCGGCGAACACCCTGCCACGGTCCCGGCGTCTTCGCCAAGGACGGATGCACCATGCCATTCCGCGGCGCCGGCCAGTTGCAGGTTGTCCGCGCGATCAATACAACGGATCAGCGCGCATCCCATGCGGCCACCCGCTCCGATAATCGTGATTTTGGTCATACGGCACTTCCTCCCGCGGTTTGTCCGGCGTCGAATGCGCCCAGCGATTGCAGGGTATCGCGCAGTTGCTGTTTGTTTTCCGCGTCAAGCGAAACCAACGGCAATCGGTAGATTTCCTTGATCCATCCCATCATGGCCAGCGCTGCCTTGACGGGGATAGGGTTGGTATCGATAAACAAATCGCGGAACAAGGGGTAGAGCTGGTGATGTCGCGCCATGCCATCGGGCCAGTTGCCATCCAGCACGGCGTGGACCATTCCGGCTACCGCCGCCGGCAAGACATTGGATGCGACACTGATACATCCGCGCGCGCCGCCTGCCATCATCGGCAAGGTCAATTCGTCGTCTCCGGACAAGACCGTCAGATCGCAGACATCCAGGATCTGGGTAACCCGTTTGGCGCAGCCGCCCGCTTCCTTTACCGCAACCACGTTCGGATGCGATGCCAGTTCGGCAATACTGTCGATGGCGATTTCGCATGCGCTGCGGCCGGGTACATTGTAGAGCACGACAGGCAGCCCGACATCGGCAACGGCCGCGAAATGCGCTACCAGCCCTTTTTGGCTGGGCTTATTGTAATAGGGTGTAACTTGCAGCGTGGCATCGGCGCCGGCCTCAAGGGCATGACGGGTCAGCCGGACCGCTTCCTCGGTGGCGTTGGCGCCAGTGCCGGCAATGACGGTGGCGCGTCCTTTACAGCGTTTGATCGTCATGTCGATGACGCGTGAATGTTCGTCAACATCCAGGGTGGCGGATTCGCCGGTTGTCCCCACGGGTACAATGCCGTCGACTCCGGCCGCGATCTGACGGTCAAGCAACTGTTCGAAAGCCGCCGTATCGATGCTGCCGTCGTCGCTGAACGGCGTCACGATCGCCGTATAAACGCCTTGTAACTTTATCTTGCTCATTTTTCAGTCCTCCATTTTTTCGCCGCGTATCAGATCGTCGAGGTTTTCGCGTTCGCGAATCACCCGGGCATTATTGCCGTCGACAAGGATTTCAGCCGGACGCGGCCGGCTGTTGTAATTGGATGCCATGGTAAAACCATACGCGCCGGCGCAATGAACTGCCAGCAAAGCATCGGCCGGCACGTCCGGCAAAGTGCGGTCCTGCGCCAGAAAATCGCCGGACTCGCAAATCGGGCCGACGACATCGCCCATGACCGTTTCCCCGGTTTCCCGGACGGCGACAATCGGATGATAGGCCTGGTAAAACGAGGGTCGCAGCAAATCGTTCATGGCCGCATCGACGACGAAGAATTTTTTGCGGTAACTGTCCTTGACGTACTGGACCCGTGTCACCAAAATCCCGCCTTCGCCGGCGAGATAGCGGCCGGGTTCCATGACGATCTGTAAATCGAGTTCCTGTAACAAGGGCAACAGTCGTTCCGCCAATGTCGCCGGTTTCAACTGCTGATCACCCGGCTCGTATACGATGCCGATACCGCCCCCGATATCGAGCGTCTTGAAGGTATCATACTGTTCGCGCAATTCATGGCACAACGGCGTCACCTTGTGTATCGCCTCGACAAACGGATCGGCATTCAGGATTTGAGATCCAATATGCAAATGCAGGCCAACGGGTTCCACGCCCGGCAGTTCGGCCGCGCGTTTGAAAGCCTGACGGACGCGGGCCGGGTCCATACCGAACTTGTTTTCCTGTTTGCCGGTACTGATATAGCGGTGGGTTTGCGGATCGACATCCGGATTGACGCGAAACGCAATCCGGCCCACCGTTCCCAAACGAACGGCGCACTCCGAGATACGTTCGACTTCACCTTCGGATTCCACGGTGAAAAACCGGATGTCTTCGCGCAATGCGGCTTCGATTTCGGAATGTGTCTTGCCAACACCGGCAAACACGATTTTCGATGCATCCACGCCGGCACGCCGGGCGCGGAACAATTCGCCGCCGGATACAATGTCGACCCCGGCGCCGGCGCCGGCAAACGTTTTTATGACCGATAGATTGGAATTTGCTTTAACAGAATAGCAAATCAGCGGATCGACCGCCGCAAAAGCCTGCCGTAATTCCGTCAGTTGCCGCAAAAAATAATTGCGACTGTATACATACAACGGCGTTCCATGCGTTTCCGCCAAATCCGCCACCGATACATCTTCAACGTGTAATGTTTGGTTCCGATACGTAAATGCCTGCATATATGTGTTCTTCCTGTAATTAAACTCTAAATAATCGTCATAAACCGCTTGTTCCGGGATACGACCCGATGTTACCGAGTGACGTACCATTATCCATACGCTTAATAAAGATAGCGGATGGCGGCGCAAAAATCAAGGAAATTTGGGTTGGGCCCGCAATCCCCGGAGCATATCACTTCCGTCGGTATTTCAGTGTCACGGCGCTTGATCCATCAAGGGAATGACGGACGGAAGAGATATGCGCCCCGCAATCCCGGGGCATTGACGGCGGCTACCGGTTTGTGTAAACTTGTATTCATAGTTCGGGTGCGGTGAAGCGTACCTCGCAAATACGGTACGCATCAAGGAGTGGTTGTGATGCAGCTTACACGTCGCGAATTTTTGAGCCGGTCGTTGATCGCGGGCGCATCCATGGTGGCGGCGCCGGCCTGTTCGAGATCGGTTTCGCCGCCCGGCAAGGGGGAAGACTGGCAACCCGCCTATCAGCGTCTGGCAGCCGCCGGCAAGCTTGATGAAAGAATTGAACAG
>PWZG01000078.1 GCA_003567575.1 PVC group bacterium
ATGGCACCGAGCATTTTGCCGATTTCCGTGCATGCATTGGTCATGGCTTCATGTTCAGCGTCCGTGATGTATCCGCAGTCGCGGGCAAAATCCAGCGACGTGTCGGTTTCACCGTTTTCGCCATCGGCATCGGTCAGTTTACTTACAAAGTGTGCCTCGTAGCGGCGTTTGGCCCAGGCTTCGCGCAGACTGCGGCACGGCGAGCGGGATGCCTCCGGCTCGGAGGGTGTATTGGGGACAGGATGAAAACACCTGGTCTCATACAAACAACCTTGATCGTCTCGCGGAAGGACCGTTTAAGATCGCGGTCAGCGATTTGTCGCCGGGCACGACCTACGGCTACCAGGTGTTTGCCGAGAACGAATTTGGCGACGACATATCCGAGGTGGCATGGTTTACGACACAATCGACGACCGCCTGGTTCGAAGGCGGCGGGTACGACGGCTATGATTGGTACACGGGTACGTACGATTTTCCGGCGACCGGCAGTACCATCGACACGGTTTCCGACGGCGCCGGCGTATTTATCTACAGCGACGCCCCCTATACGGGTGCGGTTGACTATGCCAATACCCGGCTGCGATGGCATCATGGAACTCAGCGGCAACGTGTTTGAACGCTGTGTGGACGTTCGCAACGGTCGCGCGTTCACGGGCGCGCACGGCAACGGGCGTCTGACGGCGGCGGGAGCGGCCGACGTATCCGATTGGCCCAACCCAGGCATGCGTGGCGGCAGTTGGAGCCAAGGAAGGACCCACGCACGTTTATCGGACCGCGCCCGCGGCGCCCTGCTGCACTCATCGCGCGACACCCGTTTCAACGGCGGACGCGCGGTGCGCACGGCGCCTTGAGGGGATGGGAACCGTTCACGGGTATTGCGCAAGATGTCCGTCCGCAAGCTGTAGTTGCCGTTCTGACGGCCCGCCTCTCAGCCTGTGGCTGATGCGGCCACTCGGAACGGCAACGACTTCTGTCGTGAGGGCCAGGCCCCCGACACCGGGCTGGCGGTCGGACGGGATTTGATTGTTTTCAAGCACGGAACGATTGGACACTGGAAAGAGATTATGAGTGGACGAAGATTCGTTGGGGGTCCTTTGTCGTGAGCTATTTCGTCGGCGTCGAAAAGACTGCGATCGGGATTACGATCGGGATATCTCTTCTCGTCAACCGTAAGCGTCGCCGTACGCGTCCACCGAAATTTCGGTCCCGACACGCGACACCCGTCACCCCGCGATTCTCCGCCACTGGCGGAAAAGTTGTTTTTCTTGCGTTTAACCTACGAAATTCGTAAAATGGACGCATAAATGAAGACGTTGACTGAAAAAGTGTTCAGCTTGGCCCCGCCTGGCGGTCTGTTCAATGAGACCGTGGTTGCGAATTTGTTCCCTGATCGTTCCAAGGGGGCTCGCGAACTTTTGCTGGATCGTGCGATTAAGACTGGCGAGATCCTGCGTATTAAACGCGGGCTTTACGTTCTTAATTCTGAATACAGAAAGACCGATCCACCACCTTTCGCGGTTGCGGCTCTGTTGTATTCGCCATCGCATGTCAGTCTTGAAACCGCATTAGGGTACCACGGCTTGATTCCTGAAGCCGTGTATCAGGTTGCCAGCGTCACGACCAGACGGCGTCAAATTTTCGAAACGCCGCTTGGCGTTTTTTCCTATCATTGCGTGCCGAGCCGGAACCCGATGGCCGGAGTCGAGGTAATTAAACTTGAGCAATCGTTCTGGGCTTTCGTGGCCACGCCGCTCAGGGCCGTTGCCGACTTGTTGTACCTCAACCGCACGATTACCTGGCACAAGGATGGGCCTGGGTACTTGCTGGATTCGCTACGGATTGAAGATAATGATCTGCGGGAGATCTCGTTCGATCGCTTCGATGAGGTCGTGACGGCATTTCGAAGTCGGCGAGTCAAACACTTTCTGGAACGGCTGCAACGGGAGTATGGTCATGCTTGAAGATGTCTTGAAATCACGCTTCGACGAGTATGCTCCTGGAAATGCGCTGGAGCAGGAGAATGTACTCATGGCAACCATGCAGCACTACATTCTGGCAAGCCTCTCCAAGCATGGAATCTTCTCGAAAGCGATCTTCCACGGCGGGACATGCCTTCGTATTGTGAAAGGAATGCAACGGTTTTCCGAGGATCTCGACTTCCTGCTGAAGAAACCGGATTCCGCCTTTACGTGGGAGCCATACGTCGTTGGGGTACAACGGGACTGCCGCGCTGAGGGCATCGAATTTGAAGTCGTTGGTCGGGACCGATCTGAAGCAGCAGTGCGGAAAACTTTCCTGAAAACCGATTCTGTCGGTAGTTTGCTGTATTTCCAACTCCCGTTCGGACGGCATCGGCAGCACAAGGTTCGGATCAAACTCGAGATCGACACCAATCCGCCGGCAGGATCTGTTTTTGAGACCGCCTACCTGATGTTTCCCCGGTTGGAACCGCTAACGATCCAGACGATGGAATCCGGGTTCGCTCTGAAAATTCATGCCCTGCTCTGTCGATCCTATGTGAAAGGAAGAGACTGGTTCGATTTTCTCTGGTATGTAGCTCGCAAGGTGAAGCCGGATATGAATTTGCTTGCCAACGCACTCAATCAGCAGGGGCCTTGGGCCGGGATGCGACCGGATGTGACGGTCCATTGGCTGTACAAGAGTGTTACATCGCGAATTAAGCAAATTGACTGGGCACAGGCTCGCGATGATGTGCAAAGATTCCTGCCGTTGTCGCAACAAGCTGCGCTTCGCCACTGGGAGAAGGATCTGTTTCTTTACCACGCAAGACTATTATGCGGAAAAGTGAACGGAGATTAAAATTCGTTGGGGGTCCTTTGTCGTGAGCTATTTTGTCGGCGTCGAAAAGACTGCGATCGGGATTACGATCGGGATATATCTTCTCGTCAACCGTAAGCGTCGCCGTACGCGTCCACCGAAATTTCGGTTCCGACACGCGACACGCGACACCCGACACGCATGCCCTCTCAAGCGATGTTGCGTTAGCCGGTGCGCAGCGGCAGTGCGTGGCAGCGGATTGCCCCCTGGAACCCGACGCTTCTTAAGAGTTTGCAAATCTGCGTTTGGGTTAAAAACAACTGCGTTTGAGTCATTTACTATTTTATGGTGTATGCTATGATTTTCGAAGGAATTGTCACTTGTCGAGACAGAGGCGTAACAAGGGTAAAAAGTTGGAAAGGAGAACCCGAATGCGCATGATCCCACGGCCAGATCTGCCGGATTCGCAATCGCCGGATGGCTTGGAGGTCTATCAACTGACCGATGAGCCGGGCGTCCCTTGGTCGCACATTTATATGGAGGCCCAGGTGTTTACGCCGGATTCGCGACGTTTGATCGTGCATCGATCCGCGAAACCGCATGGCGCGGCGCGGGACGATCCGGCGCACCGCTATTACCTTTGCGATCTTGAACAAGACGGCGAACTCATCCCGCTGACTGACGAGTGCGGCGTGACCGGTCCGGCGATATCCCCGGATGGCCGCTGGTTTTATTATTTTCACGATGAAACCACGCTCAACGGGGGACGCCTGACCTTGAAACGCGTCCGGTTGGACGGAAGCGAACGCGAAACCGTGATCGTTCTTGACCGTCCGGCCGGGGACGCCGTACGCCGGATCAGCCGGATCTATCCTTTGTCGACGATTTCCAGTGACGGTCAACGGATCGCGATTTCCGGTTTCCTGGGCGATGGCCGGCGCGAACCCCCGCCATTCGGACTGCTCGTGTTCGATCTGGACCGCGCGACCGCGCGCCTGGTGCTCGAGGGACCGACCTGGTGCAATATGCATCCGCAGTATTGCCGCACCGTCGATCCGGAGGCCGCGCGCGACGTGTTGATTCAGGAAAACCATGGAAACGTCTGCGAACCGGACGGGACGCCACGGCGCTCCGTATCCGGCGCCGGCGCGGATATTCATGTGATCCGTGACGATGGAACCGGATTTCGCGACCTGCCTTGGGGTCGGAATTTCGAGGAATATTGCGAAGGTCATCAATGCTGGCGGGGTCGGGATAAGACCGCGATCACCAGCGCCGGCGGCGGGTTGCTGGCGCCGGATCATGTGCTAATCGAAGGACACCCGGCGCCGCATGACGGCCATCAGGGCGCCAAGGCGGGGGACTGTTTGCGTACCGTGTTGAGCGCAGATTTCCCGCAACCCCGTTTTCACCACTTTGCAACCGATGCCGGCGGAAAACTCCTGGTGACCGACCATACCCATGGCCGGGGTGAGTCGACCCGGCTTTACATTGCCGAATTCAATCCTGAAACCGCCCGCCCGTTGTGCAATTGGCGCTACCTGCTCGATGCTCGCACACCCCACGAAAGCCTTTCCCATGCCCATCCCTTTCTTTCGCCCGACGGGAAAATGGTCTTCTTTAACTCGATTGAAGCTGGCGTCCTCAACGCCTATATGATAAGGATGAAGTGATCACGACGAAAAAGGTAGCATGATTGACGATAGTAGAAAAAAAACCTGAATGAGGCGAGCGCAACAAGGAGGACATGATGAAAACGTTAGCGAGTTATGGGTGGCGGCGATGGATTCCGGCGATGGTTGTGTGCGTGGCGACGGTCATCATCCCATTTCGGGTAGTCGCTCAAACGGTAAGCTGGGATGGTGCTGGCGATGGCACGGATTGGCACGATCCGGACAACTGGAATCCGGCCGGCGTGCCGGGAACGGATGCCGAGGTGCAGGTAGCCGCGGACGCCGATATTTTATTGACCGCCGAAACCGCCGAATTGGCCTCGTTCACCATGACTGGCGGCACGTTGACCTTCAGCAACTGGACCACGCGTTTGCTGGCCGTCGAGGTCGATTTGCAGGGTGGCAAACTGACGCATACAGCGCAAAGCGCCCAGTCAACCAACGCGTTCGGGGAATGGATTCCGGATGCCCGCGTCTGGATCGTCTGTTCGAACCTGACGGTGGATGCCGCTGCGAAGATTGACGTGGATGAACGCGGCTATGCGAGAGAAAAAGGCCCCGGCATCGTTGCCGGAACCTATGGCGGCAGCTACGGCGGACGCGGCACGGGTGAAAGTAGTTGGGGAAACCGTCCCGAAACTTATGGATCGGTTGCCGAACCGACCGATCCCGGTAGTGGCGGTTGGTCCACGGTCAGCACGGGCGGCAAGGAGGCCACCGGCGGCGGCGGCGGCGCCATTCGAATTGAAGCTTCCGGTCAGGTATCCATTCACGGTACCCTGACCGCCAACGGCGGCCATGGCGCCGTGACACACGCCTCGGGCGGATCGGGTGGCGGGATTTTAATCACCTGCAATACTTTCGCGGGCAGCGCCACGGGGTTGCTCTCGACTCGCGCGGGTAACGGTAACAATCGCGGCGGTCCGGGCGGCGGCGGACGCATTGCGGTCGTCTACGATTCCGATGCACAATCCGCTATGATACCCGACAATCCGGGTGTGCGCTTTAACGCGTCTCAGGGTACGATCGGCAGCCTTTCCGAGACCGCCGAACCCGGCACAATCTACTTTCCGGATGCAGTCATGCTTTCCGGCCAGATGACCTCGCAATGGCTGGGCGGCGATATTCATGTTCCCGGTTTTTCGGAATGGTCGATTCCCGGAAATCTCGAGATCGCGGGAAAATTCGGGCTTCCGACCGTGACGAATCTCGTGGTCGCCGACAACTTGACGATTCAATCGGGTGGCGTGCTGTGGTTATACAGCGCGCCAACCAATCAAACATCGCTGCCCTACGGCATGGAACTGGCGGTTGGCGGCGAATTGACCGTGGCCAATAACGGGCGCCTGATTCTGGCCTCGAATCCGACGAACGGCGCCATTCCATGGATTACCTGCGACCGTTTGTTCGTTGCGGAAGGGGGCGTCATCGACGCGAATTACAAAGGCTATGCGCCACACGGAGAAAGCGACTATACCGGACCCGGTGGCGGAACAACCGGAACTTATGGTGAAGGCGCATCGCACGGCGGGCGGGGATCGACCGGTCGGGGAAGCTGGGGGCGAACCACGCAACCCTACGGCGATCCCCTTTGGCCCGTGACGCCCGGCAGCGCTGGAGGATCGACCACGAGAGGCGGTCATGGCGGCGGCGTGATTGCCATCATCTGCAATGATACGGCCACCATTCACGGTACCCTGACCGCGAACGGTTACCGTTCCGGCTCGCACGGCGGCACCGGATCGGGAGGATCGATTCTGATCGCCTGCAACACCTTTCACGGCAGCGCCACCGGTCTGCTGCGAGCCCGCGGTGGGTCTCCGGTAGCAAACGACGGAGGAGGCGGAAGCGGCGGTCGGATCGCCGTGGTGTACGATCCGGCGCAACAGGCGCTGTTGCCTGAAGCGAATCCAAGTGTAGGCTTCGATACGACGCCAGGACCCGGTGTCCAATCGCATTTGGCGGAACGCGGCACGCTCTATCTGCCCGATGCGCAGAGTTTGTTCCTTTCGGAACATATGACCGCGCAGTGGCAGGATGTCGATTTAATCATTCCGGGCGGTTTCCCGCATTGGTCGCTGCCGTTGTTGCAAGTCGACGGAAGATTCAATATCCCCGGGCTTGAGACATTGACGGTGGCGGGAGATCTGACGGTGACCAGTGGTGGACGTATTTCGCTCTACAGTCATCCATCCAACACGATCGCGGAGGAAATCGGTTTCCGGATGGATGTCGGCGGTACACTGACCGTGGAAACCGGCGCCCAGATTCTACTGGTCTGCGATCTGGAAACCGGCGCGTCGCCCTATATCGAATGCGGACAATTCGATTTACGGGATGGCGGCCTGATCAACGCCAACTTCTGGGGATTCGATACGGCCCGGGGACCGGGACGCGGCATCAATCGCGCCGGTGGCGGTTACGGCGGCGCCGGCTCGCGTGGCGCCGATGGCGCAGCGAATGCAGGACCCGCCAATGGTGTCGCGCATGCGCCGATCCATGCCGGCAGTGGCGGCGGTGATTATGGTACGGGGGGAGGCGGACGCGGCGGCGGCGCCGTACGCATCGGTTCCCGTGGCGCCATGACGATTGACGGGACGATCAGCGCGAACGGTATGTATCGCTTCATCGGCCATGCCGGCAGCGGCTCCGGTGGAGGAATCCTCTTGTCCGCAAGCGCGTTTACGGGAAGCGGCATCATGCGGGCCAACGGTGCAAGCACTTCCAACAACGGCGGCGCCGGCGGCGGCGGGCGGATCGCGGTCTGGACGCCGTTCATGCCGCCGGCATATTTGCGTCAATTCGCGAAACGCGATCTCCCGGCGCATGCCGAAGTGCTGGATCCGGAGGTTCTGTATCCCGACCTTGATTTGTCGGTCGCCGCCGGAACCGGCGGAGAGAATCCGGAGGAAGCCGAAGCGGGTACGATCTTTTTCGGCAAATTCAGTTACGGATCCCTGATCATGGTGAGGTGATGACGGTGAGACTGTAGACTAAACTTGGTGTAGACCGCCGCACTCCAAAGGCTGATCGCATACAAAATCTCGGCGATGGGGCATCAGTCAGTTTTGATGTTTCGTTCTCGTATACCTACTCGTACACGCCGATCTCTCAACTTTGAACAATGATGTTAAAGACTCGAGCAAAGGAAATACCCAGCAGCAAGGGTTTTCGAAACCACCGATCCTTCGTGCTTGGGTATTTGGGTATTTCGTCATTCCTTAGTGCTTGGGTATTTGGGTATTTCGTCATTCCTTAGTGCTTGGGTATTTGGGTATTTCGTCATTCCTTAGTGCTTGGGTATTTGGGTATTTC
>PWZG01000317.1 GCA_003567575.1 PVC group bacterium
GGGACCACGATCTCGACAACGATAAGGGGAACGACAACGATCAGGACAACGCTCGGGACAAGGAATTCTCTTGCTGACATCTTGTGGTGTCCGACAAATGGTGTGAATCAATCCAATGTCATCCCGAGCTTGTCGAGGGATCTGCGTCCGTCGCGAAGTGCCGAGATTCCTCGACTTCGCTCGGAATGACAATGCTGTTCGATTTGTTTCTGCGGAATTATCGGACAGCACACTCTGACCTCTGACCTCTGACCTCTGACCTCTGACCTCTGACTTCTGACTTCTGACCTCTGGGTTGCGGGCGAAGCCCGCCTTAGATCAGCGATTGGGTCGCCTTTGCAGTTGGCGCGCTTCGCTGGTAATTTCATCGGTGGCGAACGGACTGCGCAGAATTTCGAGCAGCAATTCGTTGGCCCGTTCTTGTTCTCCGTTTTCCAGATGTTTACGAGCCGTTGCGAGCGTCTGATTGATTGCGTTGCGGCCGACATCCGACATCCGCCGCCGGATTTCGTTCTTGATCTGAGGCGGATAATCCGGATTGGCAACAATTGCACGAATCATTTGCATCCCGGTCCGCGCGTCGCCTTGGGCCACCAACACTTCGGCTTTCGTCGCTTTGATATAAGGGTAGGCATACGCCCGTTCATCGACTAATTCGAGCGCTTTGTCTACATAGAAAGCTGCCCGTTCCAATTGCCCGGTTTCCAGATAAATCACGGCAATGGTATCCAATGATTCCGGGGTTTCGGCAGCGAGGCGCGCCAGTCGCGGCAACAATTCAACGGCACGCTCGCGCAGGTCCGATTCGCGCGCCATCACATAGGCCAGGTTATTGAGCAGTGTCGCGTTATCGGGATATTCCTGTAATGCCGCTTCCAGGATACTGGCGGCGTGTCGCGGCCTTTGTTCGAGGCGCGCGGCTTCGGCGGCAAGGAGCAGCGATGCGATGCGTACGCCGCGAATATCATCGCTGCGTACGATCGGGGCCAGCAAGCTGAGCGCGCGTCCCGGATCGCCCTGCCGGAAATGAACAAAACCCAATTGTTCGGCCCAGCGTGTTTCCCGCGGAAATTGTTCCTGTAAATACTGGAGTGCGACGACCATATCGCGATCGAGGGTTCCGTCGGCGAAATTGAGGTTGACGAGCATCTGGTAGAACGGCTGCGGATTAAGGGCATGATCGGCGCCGCCCAGCGCGCAAGATAATGCCCATCGGGTATCCCGCAGTTTCAACGCGCTACGCAACCCCACCACGTAGGCCGTTTCCAAACCCCGGCCGTTGTCGATCGCATAACGGGCGGCAAGCGCGGCGGCTTCCAACATACCGACGCGCAACAGGTAGTCCGCCGCCCGCACCATGTCGCCTGGCGGAAAACGTTTGGCCGCGACGGCGTCCTCGATGGTTTTCAGCGTCCACGCCTTGAGCGCGTCCGGGTTGTCCGCCGCCACGGCATCCGGTTGCAGACGGGTCACCAATTTCGCCAGCCAGAACTGGGGAACATCGGGGAAACGGCGGTACGCGGCGGCGGCGATATCAGGATCGCCTTCCGATAACGAAACACGCAAACCCCACAGCGCCACGCAGTCGGACGATATGTCCATGGCGGTTTCGACCGCCTTGCGTGCCTCGTCGAATTGTTGCTGCTGCACCAGCAGAACCGCAAGATTGTATACGGCGGCCGCTTTTTCAACCGGATCGCGACCGGCTTTAATCCAGCGGTCGACACGGGATACGGCGCCCGTTCCGCCGGCCGCGAACCAGTCGGCTTCAAGTTGGCGTAACGCGGCCACAAACGGACTTTGCGCTTCGTTTGCCAGGGTTGCGGCTCTTTGCGCAGCAACACGCATTGCCGCGGCAGGCACCGGGTCGGCCGGCAACAGGCGAACCGTCATTTCGGCGGGCACAACGCGCGCCGGTTTCGTGACGGTCGCGTTTTCGCGTAACGAAACGCCGGTGACACGCGCGATCCGTCGGGCTTCCTGATAGCGCCCTGCATCGAACAATAATTGCGCGTAGAACGGCATCCTTTCAACATTGGGCAAGCGCGAAAGAATAAAAAGCGCCTGTTCGCTGAAGCCGAACGCTTCCCAGCAGACGGCCAGGGCGGTTTGCGCTTCGGGCGTTTCCGGAAATTCGGATACGGCCGTCATGGCGGTTTGTAACGCCAGTTGGCCCAGCCCGATATTCAAGGTGGCGTTGATATACATCAGTCGCGCCCGTAATGACGGAAACTCGACGGACGCCATGAGGCGGCGCAGTTTTTCATAAGAATTCTGCCATTCCGCGTCGCGCTCGTAATTCAACGCATGCTGCAACAAAACTTCGGCCGCCATTCCCGGATACACGGCGGCGAGGGCATCAAGCCGCTCACGGGATTCCCGGGTACGGCCCGTCATACCCAAAATCAACGCGTACGTCCGTTCCAGACGCACGGTCAGCGTATCGGCTTCCTCCCGTTTCTCCAACTCGGTCAAGGCGCGCTGCAAATAACGCATCCGCAATATTTCAATGGGAACGCTCGTCATCTCTTCCGCAAGCGGTACACGATCCCAGTGCGGCGCGAAGCCGGGTTCCTGGCGTCGATCACGATAGGTATCGCGCATATCAACGGTTTCCAGCGCGGTACGGGCGCCCTTCCCGACTTGTCGGCGGCGGAACACGAACCAGTCGCCGGCATGCCGTGCCGCCGTTAGAAACAAGGCCGGATCGTTCGGATCGAGTTCCTCCAGTTGTTGCCAGGCGCGCCAGGCCAGATCGGGTCGCCGCATCCGGAACCCGTGCCCGATCAAGGATGACAGGCGGTCGGCATCAAGACGGTCGAGATGATCGAAGAATGCCTTTTCATAACGTTCTTCCCACTCGCTATCCGGATGACGCACCGCGAATTGAGCTAAATCGCCAAGCAACCGGATTTCATCCGGCCATTGCGTGTAGGCCTGACGCAGAATCCGGCCGGCGATTTCCGGACGATTGACGGTCATATTGGCATGAACGGACAGCAACGCATGATCGACATCCATGTAAGGCGAGGGATGATACGTGTCGGCAATCGCCTGCCATTGCCCGCGACGCGCCAGGTACGGATACAGGGCGCGCACCCTGGCTACGGCGACATAGGTGCCGGCGGCGTGGCGCACATACTCGGCGGCGGTCGCCGGATCGTCCACCCGTGCCGCATATTCGGCCCGGAAAATCGCCAGCGTCGGATGACCCTTGAGAATGTTTTCAGGTAACGTTTCGAGTACCTCCGCCGCCTCGGGTATCCGGCCCAACGCCGCCAGGGAAGCGCTTTGCATGGCACGTTCCAGATGCGATAACGGTTCATCCAATGTCTCGATAAGGCGCAATGCTTCCTCGTATTTTTCGCCGCGAACCAGCGCCCGGATCTTTAACGTCACTAAATCCCGGTCGTCCGGTGTCAGCTCAAGCGCCGCGATGGCCGCGCGTTCGGCTTGATGCGGTGTTTCGTGTAATAACGATTCTATAACTCCTTTAATCATGGCCGCCTGATGCGTCGGGCGACGTTTGTAACCGACGCCCGCCACCGCCGCAACCGCCATTAACACGAGCACTCCGATCGCCGAGTATCGCACGACAACCCGCCAGAAAGGCGGTAGAAACGATGATCGTTGACGCGGATTGGCGTCGCCGGCAGCCCAGGCTCGCAGGTAATCGCGCCGTTTGCTGCTGAACGATCGCCACCACACCATCTCGGCCTGCACAAGGACAATGGAGATCAACAGGAAGATACCGGCCGTATCGTGCAACACGGTTTCTGAAATTTCCAGTGATTCACGGGTGGCGAAATGAACGATGCTGCCGATACGAAGAATGTTCAGCGCCAGCACCTGTGCCGCACCCAACACAAGAAATAAAAATGTTTCGTACCACCGCATCCGTAACAACATGCCGACACCCAGCGTACACAGCAAAACCGTCACGGCGGTACGCATCCCGCTGCATTCCTGCGGAACGCCGAAGTCCGCGCCGGCCATGCGCAACACGAAACCGTCCGCCCAGATACGATGATTGAATATATGCAACAACCACTCGGACCCAATCACCGACAAACGCTGCATCCACATCTCGAATGGTCCAAACACCTGGCCCGGCAACGGGTGAATCCAGTAGAACAGAAAAAATGCTTTGAGTATATTCCAGCGATAATGCGTTGGCAGCGCCCATCGTATCGCCGCATACAGCAACAGCACCAAACCGAGCCACTCGAACTGGCGGACCGGAACGATCAGACCAAGCACCGACAACAACGCGGCGACCGCCGCCAAGATGGGCAAACCCATGGGATACCGGTCGAAAAAACCCTCCTTCGCCCGGCGACCCACCGGCGGTCTGCTGGCCACCAAGGCAAACGCCAGCAGGATGCCGAGGGTTAAACGCACCATCCAGTCAGGATCGTCAACCGGCGATTGACGCAAATGCGCCACGGCCCAAACCAATGCCAGCGCCACGGCGCCCAGCAACACTACTTTTCGATAGAAATTATTTTGCATGATTCAGGCGATCCTTGCTCTTGCAAACTCACACACAATGTTAAACTTTTGAAGCGACTCCCAACACCTCAAAAACGATGCGAGAATGTGAACATGGCTTGAAACGTATCCCGGGTAAATTCCATATCCTCGCGATCGCTGAAACGTTCGTTATGCTGGTACCAGGTGTCGAACACTATCCGACGCGTTACGTTGAAGTTGGTTCCCAGCCGCCAGAAAAAAGTTTCGTAATCGGTGGTGCGATCCACCGGCCGCGGTTGTGTTCCGTCGCGCTCGCCCATACGCCGGTTGCGTCGCAAGGTGTACCCGGTCACGCCTTGCAAACGCGCAAACGATGTCAACGGATAAGACGCATCCGCGCTGTATTGCGTATCGGTATATTCGGAAACATCCGGCGAGCTGGGATCGACCTCAATGCGTTCGGCGGTTAATCCGGCGAGCAAGGCCACGCCCTGCCAACCCAGACGATAGCGGTAGCGGTCAACCGTCTGATACGCGGTGTCGAACCCTTCGCTTACCGTCCGCGACGCTTGCACCTCATGCGTCAACTGCGGCACCCAAGTCCAGAACCCATCCCGAGCATGCAAACTTCCGCCCCAGTTTACAGCTTCGCGACCGGTATCGGCGCCGTCATCGCCGGAATCCAGTTGTACAATCGAATACCCGACCCAGCCGCTCCCCGTCACACGACGCGTAATGGCAATGTCGGTAAACGCCGAGTAGAGTTGTTCGTTGTAATCACGCCGTCCACGACGGGCATAGTCCGTCTGCGTAAACCTGGCGCGGGTACCGCCGCTCAGGTACGTTCGGAACTGTTGCGTATATGTCAACTCCTGAAGATGGGTGGTACGCTTTTGATCCCGGAACGCGCGGGACTGCGGCCAGTAATCACTCCGCGAGAGCGCAAGCGAAACGTTCTTGTCCGGCGCCGGCAACCAATCGGTATCGACGCCAACCACATTGCGGATGAACTCGTATTTACTGCCGCCAAGCTCATCGACGAGTCCGCGACTGTCCACGTAATCCGTACGCCACATGAAATTGTCGTACACCGTTCCGCGCACGAACGGCGTCAACCGGAACGCCGCCGATAAGCTGCCGTCGATCCCTTCCGCCGGCAACGTCACGTAGAATTGATCATCCTGGGTGCTTAGCGGATAATGTTCGTAACGAACCCGAACCGAAAGATCGATATCCGCGTGTCTGGTCAACAACAGATAGTTACGAAAATCCAACGTCGAATACACCGGCAGTTCGGAGCCGTCACTGCGTATCCGGCCGCGGCGTTGTCCGTGCAGAAAATCCGTGCCGGCGCCGCTGCTGCGAGTATGACGGTATCCGGCCGACTGCGAGAAGCGGATATCGGAATAAAACGATCCGACCCTTACATACGCGTACTCCGGAATATCAACCTCGCGATGCATGTGATATCGCAAGGTCTGACCGTGAACGGTTCCCGTGCCGGCCGCGGCAATAAATAAAAACGCGGCAACCACCGACAACATACCGCGTCGCCGCAATCCAGTTAGATCCAATACCCGAAACGCGCGCCGACCGCTTGCCGTTGCTGTATTCCTGTGCTTACGAATATAGTTCATGGTACTTCCCCAAAGGCATCCTGCTCTAAATTTTGGCAGGCTGCCGCCATTGGTCGCCGCTTCAGGACAGCGTCCTTTTTCGACGACCGGTTTAACGTAACTCTCGGAATGAAGACCCCTTTTCTGGCCGATCGGAAACAATCCTAGCAAATTGATGCTCGCTTGTCGATAGGCAGACATTTTCCGGAAAAGCGCTTCCCGGCTTGACGGGGATTTTGAGTTGATGCGGTACGGTTTTTCTTGAAACCTTTGTCGCGAGATAGGATGCTTTGTCGATCACGATTTTGCGGGTATCTTTTCATCGTCGTCGCGATGATCGGATCAACGATTATTCCCTCGATTTTGTCCTCGGTGAAAGCAGGTCGCTCGGGCCGATGGTTGTCGACAGGTTTCGACGGGAATCGACAGGTGTCGACGGGTGTCGACGGGACTGGCCGCAAACGCGGGCCCCGTCCGCCGGGCGTTAGTTCAGGCCGAGGCGCAGCGTCTTTAGTCGCCGTCCGCCGGATTGCCGCCAACATCAAGCTATAGGGCAATATGGCCCATGCCGCCAGCATGAGGGGGCCTACCGTGCCGCCGCCAGGACGCGCCGCCGCAATCCATGGATGAAACAGGAAGATGTTCATCCAGGGAGAACGGCACCACGCTTCCGGGACTCCCGCGCGTCGGAATAACGCCGGCATCACGGCATACACCGCCAGCACACCGGCAGTCAGCAACCAATTGCGAAAGTGCGCCGCCAGCGGACGGCCGCGCCACCAAGCTCGCGCCAGCGGCGGCAGCATCGCCACCGTCGCCACCGCGACACCCGCCGTAGCATGAATTGCAGCATGAGCCATGGTAAGATTACTGTTCAGCCGCGCCTCTGAGCCTGTTCAGGTTTTTTAGCGACAAAACCCGTGACACTCCCTGCGCTTGCTCGCCTCCCGGCATGGGTTTCGCGGCGATACAATTCGCGCCAGGCGACAGCCAGCAAGGCGGCCATCATCAATATCATCGCCAGCAGGTTCCACGGCGCAAGGTCCATTTCCTTTTCAATCCGGTCGATCGTGCCATGCCAGAAGAAAACATCGATCCAGGGACTGCGATGCGCGCGTAAATACCACGCCATATCGCCCCATAACAACGGGAAATCCGGCAGTATGGCCCACCACGCGCCGGCCGCCATAAACAGCGGCAACGCTACCAGCAACTTCATGTCGGCACGCGCGCCCCGAACCCAATAGATTGTCAAGCCGATTAAAAAAGGAATCCCGGCGCCGATAACGATATGATTCATAAAAGAACGTGGGACGAACAGAGTGAAAGAGTGGCTGGGGAGGGTGGCGGGGGCGCACCTAAGGCGGGCTGCGCCCGCAACCCAGAGGTCAGATGTCAGATGTCAGAAGTCAGCAGATTGCGCTGAAAAGGTTTGCGGTGGGGCGTCGGCCCGTTTTTGTCTGTCGTTCTCGTCGTCGTCCTCGTCGACCGATTCACCATCTTCTCTCAGACAATGGTAAAGATTACGGCAAAGACAAAGAGGCATCCGTCTACCCCGAATGGCACTTACTTAAGGGATTATGGCATTATAGTTTCGACTTTCGTGACGTGCCATTGAATGACGAATGACGAAATACCCAAGTACCCAAAGAAAACCAAAATACCTAAAGACCA
>PWZG01000043.1 GCA_003567575.1 PVC group bacterium
CTCCGACCTCTGACCTCTTGCCCGACACCATCCATGGCTCCGCATCATTTTTCTTGTTTTTTTGTGCAAACATGCTTGGATAAGTCACTAAATGGCCGGGCGTCGGAAACAGACCTTGATTTGCTCTCGTACATACGGTATGCTGCCGGTTGGTCGTCGTCGCATACGCATGCTTCGCGCGACGCGGTGACCCATCGGAATTTCCAGGAGATATCAACAGATTGTAGAGAATAAGGAACCAATAATAATGAAAAGAACAACTATTTGCGCGGGAACTCTTTTGTTGGCGGCGGTTATCATGCAGCCCGTCGGTACGATGGCGGAAAAGATCGCGGTGGTTAATGTTGAAACTGTTATTCAACGTTACGAAGCGGCGCGTGCAGCGGAAGCGCGACTGGAAGAACGCGCCCAGGAATATTCCGAGGAACACGAACAGATGCTGCAACATTACAGGGGACTGCAACAGACGTTCGAGACTTTACGCGATGAATCGTTCGATCAGGCGCTGACGGAGGAAGCGCGGCGAAACCGAAGAAACGCAGCGGAAACAAAAATGCGCGAGATGGCTGAGTACGAACAAGAAATTCGCGCAACCGCCACGCAACGACGGCAACAATTGGAGCAGCAGCGCCAACGTATTTTCACTTCGTTACTCGATACAATTCGTGCCGCCATCAGGCGTCAGGCGGAATCGGAAAACGTCACGCTGGTGCTGGACGCTTCCGAAGTACCCGGCAGTGTCAGCGCCGTTATCTATCATCAGCCGGAACATGACATGACGGATGCGGTGATCGACCGTCTGAATGCGACCGCTGGATTACAGCACACCGAAGAGGAACGCGGCATCGAACCCGTGCCGGCGCCGGAGGTGGATGTGGATATTGATGCGGAAAGGGTTTTCCCGTGATCAAGGTGGCCGATATCGCAAAACGTTTTGACGCGACGGTCGAAGGCGGTGATCCGCGGGCGCCGATCACCGGAGTTGCCGGTATCCGTGAGGCGGGTGCGGGAGATTTGACGTTTCTTTCTGACAAACGTTATCGAGGATCCGCCGCCAAAACATGCGCCACGGCCATGCTGGCGCCGATGGATTGGCGCGACGCAACGAATGCGGCGGTCGTCCGCGTACCCAACCCCGAAGCCGCCTTCATGAGCGTTGCAGAATGTTTCGCCCCGCCGGTGGAGCCGGCAATACCCGGCGTTCATGAAACGGCGGTCATCGGACGCGATGTTGACCTGGGCGCCGGCGTATCGATCGGCCCGCATTGTGTTGTCGGCAACGGTTGCCGTATCGGTTGCAACAGTGTGCTGGTAGCGAATTGTGTCCTGGGAGCGCATGTGACGATCGGCGCCGACTGTTGTTTTTATCCCATGGTCAGTGTGCGCGAACATTGCCGTCTCGGCGATCGTGTCGTGTTGCATAACGGCGTGGTAATCGGCAGCGATGGCTTCGGGTATCATGCGACGGACGATGGCTGGCGTAAAATCCCGCAGACAGGAATCGTCGTGATGGGTGATGATATCGAAATCGGGGCGAATACGGCGGTCGATCGCGCCCGTTTCGGCGTTACCCGTATCGAAAACGGCGTGAAAATCGATAATTTGGTGCAAATCGCGCATAATGTAACGATCGGCGCCCATAGCGCCATCGCCGGCATGTCGGCCCTGGCCGGGAGCTCTATGTTGGGACGAAATGTGCAAATGGGAGGGAATTCCGCGGTCAGCGGTCATCTCCAGGTCGGCGATGGAGCGGTTGTCGCCGGCCGTGCCGGCGTCACCAAGGATGTTGCGCCGGGCCAGTTTGTGTCGGGTTTCCCCGCCATGCCGCATGATCGCGAATTGCGAATGCAGGCAAATGTGATGCGGTTGCCGCATCTGAAAAAACGCGTCGCGGAACTGGAACAACGGATCCGGGAATTGGAACGGAAGGAGTCTTCATGAAGGTTTTGGTAACCGGTGGCGCCGGTTATATAGGCAGTGTAGTGACGGAACGATTATTGAATAACGGATATGATGTCACGGTATTTGATAATTTGGAACGCGGTCATCGCGCGGCCGTGGATTCGCGGGCGTCTTTTATCGAGGGTGATCTGCGTCATGCGAATGTAATCAATGATGCCATGGCACGCGTAAAACCGGAGGCCGTTCTGCATTTCGCCGCCTATGCATTGGTTGGCGAGTCGATGGAACGACCTGAACTTTATTTCGAAAACAATTTGGGCGGCGGCATGAACCTGGCCGCTGCCATGATCCGCTGCGGGATCCCGAAACTGGTCTTTTCATCGACGTGCGCCACCTACGGGACCCCGTTACGCGTGCCGATTGACGAACAGGCGCCGCAAAAGCCCGAGAACGCGTACGGCGAGTCGAAGCTGGGATTCGAAAAAGTGATGACGTGGTACGCTAAATGTCACGGTATTCAGAGCGTTTTTTTACGCTATTTCAATGCTGCCGGCGCAACCGACCGCTTGGGCGAAGACCACAACCCGGAAACACATTTGATCCCGAACGTGTTGCAGGTGGCGTTGGGCCGGAGCGCTGCCGTTCGCATTTTCGGCGCCGACTATCCCACTCCCGATGGAACATGTATCCGCGATTATGTACATATTGCGGATCTAGCGGATGCCCATTTGCTGGCGTTGCGCGACGGTGTATCCGGCGCATTCAATCTCGGTTACGGGACGGGGGCATCGGTCCGGCAGGTGATTGATGCCGCGCGACGGATTAGCGGTTGTGAAATCCCCTGCGAGACCGCGCCGCGGCGCGCGGGCGATCCACCGGCCCTGGTGGCCGCCGGCGAGAAAGCCCTGAAAGAACTAGGATGGCGACCTCAATACACGGATTTGGACGCAATTATTGAAAGCGCCTGGCGTTGGGTCCGCCAATATCCCGATGGCTACGAAAAGGAAAGATAACCGTTCAAGGATGCATTTTCGGCAAGTGTAGGGGCGGTTCAGGGCCTTGGGATGCCCCAAGGGTCCGGGGCACCCCTACGACTACCATCAAACAAGGAAACGATCATGGCAAAATCAAAAAACATGGAAAAATCGACGTCAACGAGTTTGGATATCGTATTGGCGCAAATTCATAAGGAATTCGGCGACGGCGCCATCATGCGCCTGGGTGAAGTCGATCTCACGCAGCAAATCGCGCATATTTCTACCGGTTCATTTTCCCTCGATATGGCGTTGGGTATCGGCGGTCTGCCGCGTGGTCGGGTTGTGGAAGTGTATGGCCCGGAATCGTCAGGGAAAACGACGCTTGCATTGCACTTGATCGCCAACGCGCAGAAAGGCGGCGGTATGGCCGCGATTGTCGATGCCGAACATGCGCTTGACCCGGCTTACGCGCAACGTATCGGCGTTAATCTGGATGACCTGCTGGTTTCGCAGCCGGCTTCAGGAGAAGAAGCGCTGACGATTACGGAAACCCTGGTACGAAGTAATGCGCTGGATATCGTCGTCATCGATTCGGTCGCGGCCCTGGTGCCGCGTAACGAGCTGGAAGGCGAAATGGGCGATTCGTTCGTGGGACTTCAGGCGCGCCTGATGTCGCAGGCATTGCGGAAACTGACCGGCGGCGTCTCCAATTCTAAAACACTCTGCCTGTTTACCAACCAGATACGTGAAAAAATCGGCGTCATGTTCGGTAGCCCGGAAACGACGCCCGGCGGACGCGCTCTCAAATTCTATGCGTCGGTCCGTCTCGATATGCGCCGGATTGCCACTCTCAAGGATAATACCGGGCGCGCGGTCGGTAACCGGGCGCGCGTGAAAGTCGTCAAGAATAAGGTCGCCCCGCCGTTTACCGAAGCCGAATTCGATATTCTGTTCGCGAAAGGGATATCCTGGTCCGGTTCGGTGGTCGATTCAGCCCTCCAATACGGCGTTATCGATAAACGTGGATCCTGGCTGTCATTCGAAGGCGAACAACTGGGGCAGGGACAGGAGGCCGCCCGCGATACGCTCGAGCAAAATCCCGATCTCGAACAGCGTATCATAACCAAAATCAAGGAAGTCGCGGCAACACCCGCCAAAAGCAAGAGCTAAGGAACTACTGTCAATGAAGCGTTCAATTAGCGCCGACGAATTGCGGCGCATGTATCTGGGTTTTTTCGAGCAACGTGGTCATACCGTCATTTCCGGCGCATCACTGATGCCGCAAAACGATCCCACCGTTTTGTTTACAACCGCCGGCATGCATCCGCTGGTGCCGTACCTGCTGGGGGAACCGCATCCGGGCGGGAAACGTCTTTGTAATGTGCAGAAATGTATTCGTACCGGCGATATCGATAGCGTCGGCGATACGTCGCATCTTACCTTTTTCGAAATGCTGGGCAACTGGTCGCTGGGCGATTATTTCAAGGAAGAAGCCATCCGCTGGTCGTATGAGTTTCTTACCGCTTCCGAATGCCTGGACTTCAAGCCGGATGTGATTTATGTCACAGTTTTCGAGGGTAACGAGAATGCGCCGCCCGATACCGAATCGGTAAAAATATGGCGTTCGCTCGGAATTCCCGAATCGCGTATCCTGGCCTTGCCGATGCACGATAACTGGTGGGGACCCGCCGGACAGACAGGTCCCTGCGGGCCGGATACCGAAATGTTTGTCGACACCGGCAAACCGTTGTGCGGCGCGGCATGCCGTCCGGGCTGCGGCTGCGGCAAGTTTTTCGAAATCTGGAACGATGTCTTCATGCAATTCGAAAAGACGGCCGACGGCGGCTACCGGCAGTTAAAACAACATAACGTGGACACCGGAATGGGGGTCGAACGAACCGTGGCCATGTTGCAGGGCCAGTCTACCGTGTACGATATTGAAATGTTCGCACCGGTAATGGACGCCTTACGGACCATGACGAAGCAATCAGCGGCCATGGATGCGGAACAATTGACGACGGCACATCGCGTCATTGCCGATCATATACGGTCGGCGGTCTTCATCCTGGGTGATGATCATGGCGTCAAGCCGGGGAATCTCGGACAGGGTTACGTTCTGCGACGATTGATCCGGCGAGCCGTGCGGTATGCACGGGGCGCCGGCATCCCCCAGGGATTCGGAGGACGCCTTGCCGAAACGCTGATCGATCAAATCGGCGCCACTTATCCTGAACTGGATCGGAACCGCAAAACCATCGTAAGCGAACTGAACGCCGAAGAAGAAAAATTCGCCGGTACCCTGAACCGCGGCATGGCCGAATTGCAAAAAGTGGTCGGCAACCTGAAAAATCATCACCAAACGCTACTGTCCGGACGGGTCGCCTTCAAGCTGTATGATACCTACGGATTCCCGATCGAGTTCACCGCCGAAATATGCAGTGAACAAGGATTAACGGTCGATCATAAGGGATTCGAAAAAGAATTTAAACGGCATCAGGATGTTTCGCGTAAAGGCGCCGACAAGATCTTCAAAGGCGGTTTGGCCGATCAGTCGGAACAAACTACCCGGTTGCACACCGCAACCCATCTTCTGCACCAGGCATTGCGCCAGGTGCTCGGCGAGCATGTACAACAAAAAGGATCCAATATCACCGCCGACCGCCTGCGATTCGATTTCTCGCACCCGGCCAAGGTGACACCTGAAGAACAGACGCAGGTTGAAGCCGTCGTCAACGAACAGATTAAACGCAAACTGCCGGTAACCATGAAAGTGGGAACAGTGGAAGAGGCCGTGGCCGAAGGCGCCCAGGCATTGTTCGGCAGCCGCTATGACGAACAGGTGAAGATATACAGTATCGGCGATTATTCCAAGGAAGTATGCGGCGGACCGCATGTCGATAACACCGCGAAACTCGGACGATTCCGGATCGTTAAAGAAGAGGCCAGCAGCGCCGGTGTCCGCCGTATCCGGGCCGTTATCGAGCCGCCGGAATAAGACCGTGTTCAAGGTTCACGGTTCACGGTTCATCGACATGGGCAGACGCCCCACCGACGCTCGTAATCGTCAGCGTCCTCCATGACTGGAACAGTATGTTGAAAAAAACTTTTCTATCTGAAAACCATCGGCAGATCGGCGCGCGTATGGTCGATTTCCACGGCTGGGAATTGCCGGTACAGTATGGCGGCATTATCGCGGAACACCGGCAATGCCGCGACGCCGCGGCCCTGTTCGATACCTGTCACATGGGCCAGTTCCTTGTCGAAGGCGTTCATGCCGGCGCCGACTTGTCACGGGTACTGACGTTGGACGCCGAGGCATTGTCTGTCGGGAAATGCCGTTATGGCCTGCTTTTGAACGAGCAGGGCGGTATTCTCGATGATACGATCGCTATCCGCCTGGACGCCAACCAATATCTGGTGGTTGTCAACGCCGATACGGCAACCCGCGATTTTGAATGGATCGAAGCGCATCTCTCGTCCGATACAACCATGACAAATCGTTCAACTGACTGGGGAAAACTCGATGTGCAGGGGCCCGCGAGCTTCCGTGTATTGGCCGATGCCATCGATTTCGATCTGGCGTCGCTGAAATTCTTTTCCGGCCGCCGCGGAAAATGTCTCGGAACGGATGCTATTATCAGCCGCACCGGATATACCGGTGAGCTGGGCTACGAAATATTTATGCCCGGCGTCGCGTTACCGAAACTTTTTTCGCATCTGTTGGCGAACGCCGCCGCCGCGCCGGCGGGACTGGGCGCGCGCGACCTGTTGCGGCTGGAAATGAATTATCCGCTTTACGGATCCGATGTTGACGCGGACTGTAATCCGGTCGAAGCCGATCTGGACCGGTTCATCAAGCGCGATCGTGAATTTATCGGCGCAGCCGCCTTGCGCCGGATCGATGCAAGGGGCGTTCCGCGCAAGTTGATCGCATTCCAGTGCAATACCCGGCGCCGCCCTGATGCCGGCAGCGATATCGTTTGCGACGGACGACGCGTCGGCAACGTGACCAGCGGCGCGTTTTCGCCTTCCCTCGGTACGGCCATCGGAATGGGGTATGTCGCGATCGAACATGCAGTCGCCGGAACGGAACTGGAAATCCGGGCTGCACGGAAAAGTTTAACAGCTATTGTGCGGGATAAACCGCTCTACAAGGGCGGTACCTGCCGAACAAGAAATGCGGAGTTGAAACAATGAGCAATGTATTGCCGAACTTGCGTTATACCGAACAACATGAATGGGTTAAAGTCGAAGGCGATGTTGCCTTGGTCGGAATCACCGATTTCGCCCAGAACGCGCTGGGCGATGTCACCTTTGTCGAGTTACCGGCCGTGGACCAGCAAGTGCAAAAGGGGGATGATATCGTCGTCGTCGAATCCACCAAAGCCGCCTCCGATGTCTACGCACCCGTATCCGGTAAAATCGTCGAAGTTAATACCGCCATCGAAGACGAGCCCGAGGCCATTAACGCCGACCCGTTCAACCGGGGATGGCTGGTTAAAATACAAATCAGCGATCAATCCGAAATCGAGGCATTGATGTCGCCGGAAGCTTACGCGAAACATATCGGGAGCGATTAATCCATGCCATTCATTGCCAATACCGAAGAACAGCGCCGGCGGATGCTCGACGAACTGGGCATGACGGCCGGACAATTGTTTGACGATATTCCAGATGAACTGCGATGCGGTCCGCCCCGTATCGATCCCGGATTGTCCGAGCAGGAGGTGCGAACCCGTATGGCCGGATTGGCCGAGCGCAACGTTTCCGACCTGATCAGTTTTCTGGGGGCGGGATATTACGATCATTTCGTGCCCGCAGCCGTAGCGGCGCTGGTCTATCGCAGCGAGTTTTATACCGCTTACACGCCGTATCAAC
>PWZG01000299.1 GCA_003567575.1 PVC group bacterium
AGTTGGCGGAGGTGATAATGGTCCAGGCGTGTTGACCTTCAAGGCCGGGCACGGTGGTCAGGGCCGGGTATGCACAGAGCGTACGACGTGATTCCGGGATAGAGTTGGCGATACGCTCGCACGCAGGGCATACACATCAGGAGGACTCGACGCTCCCGATATATGCATTCCGCCCGCCGCATGAAGAGTGTCGATACGCAACCACCCGCTTTGCCGAAAGTCGCAGAACAAACCGAACTGCCGACTGCTCACGGCTGCGCCTAAAATCGACCAAGCTTAACGGTTACGAAAAAATGGGTTCTAAGCCCTAAAAAATGCATCCAGATGCGTCTAACACATTTATTTGCAGTGAGTTCCAGCGGCTTGACCGCGTATTCCTGTGCCGCGCATTCCGGTCAGCGTATTCCGTCACAGCGGCAAAACCGTGCGTCAGCAACCGAATTCCGTGGCCAAGTCTCGGAACTGGGAGTTGCCTTGTAACACATTCTGTTCATCGATTTTCGTAAAACGGGCTGTTTCGTAAAACTCGTAGCCGCTGACCCCCGGATGCCCGAGGGCATAGGCCATCTCCTGCCGCAGACAGGCAATCCGGTCGGGATGGAAAGCAAGCGGATTCTGGCGCGTGTAGTACCGGCGGTGCGACTGGTAGACAAGGGGTATATTCGCGGACCGGCAGGCCTCAGCGAAGCGGTCCACCGCGAAACGCACGGTCTCTGGACGATAGCCGAACGCGCCTCGAAAAGTGGCAAAGTCAGCGATTTCCGAAACCCAGGTCTGCCACTGAGAATCCATGTATTCGAGGGGATTGTCGCAGGATTCATCTCTTGGACGCAGAAAATTGGTCATTAGGTGTACACCCAGCTTACGACCCCGGCCATGAACCAGTTCGCGGGCTTCTCGCAGGAAAAGGGTAAAGGCGTCTCCGATCACCCGGCGCGCCCGGGATGTATCTACTTCTCCTCCAAGGGCTTCCATCACCGGCGGATTATAGCCGTAAGCCCAGTTTTCCTGCAGCAATCCATGCTTGCTGGAGCGGATATTGATCGCATCGGCGCCGCGATCGAGGCAGAATCGCACCGCTTCCATCCAATGCTCGCGTGCCTCCGGATAAACAGGGTTGAGCATGGCGGAGAGACGTGGAATCTTGCCGCGGGCGATAGAAATGCGGCGCGTCTCATCAAGCGCATAAGACCGGTTCGACGTTGCGCGGCCGTAAGCGCGCATCTCTGACGCATGTTCGGCGATCGCCCGGTCGTCGTCGAGAAACGCGCGCACTTCTGGCATCCGGGCGTAACGTACCAGTTCGCGCATCTCCGGCCTGGCCAGATGCCGGACGTATTGCTCGCGAGGCGGTTCAGCCAGCGCCAGGGTGCCGGGAATCGTTTTGCCGCGGTCATTGATCAGTTCGACGAGGTACGGATATTCGTTGCGAAAGGTCTGACCATTCAATGCGCCTTCGTGTAATCGCACTTCGACGTAGCGTTGCTCCGGGGATATCGAAAGATTTTGGATCAACACCGAGCGACAGGTTCGCCCCATCGGATAGGTTGGTTCCCAGCCGCTGCGCTGGGTAAGCGTGAAGGGCCGGTCGTAGCGTTGGAAGCGGCCGTTGACATCGCTGGTCCAGATCGACAGATCCTCGGCCTTGAGCTTCAGCGGTATGTCGTCGTCTTTGATCAGGCGGATCGCCGCCAGCGCGCCGCCGGGGTCTTCGTCGCCTGGCCAACGCTGCATGCACAATTCCGGATGAGCCGCCACAAACGGGCGGGTGATCGGCAGGATGCCACGCAAATCCTCCCAGAAAACAGCCCCTGCCGGACGCGGTGCGGTGTGCGGCAATTCGATGTTGTCCAGGCCGCCCTCGAACGGTTTGTAGACGGCGTGGAAGGTTAACCCCTCGGCATGCGCCGCTTCGATCGCTTCGGCCAGTACATCCCGCCCATCCGGCGCGATGTCGTAAAACGACCACATATCGTCGACGATCCAAGTCGCGGTTGTCGCGCCCAGAGCCTTCGAATAGGCCATCAGGTCACGCAGTTGTTTCGCTGAGTATCCTTGTCCGTTTACTAATGTATCGTCGTAAAAGTCTGTCGCAACCCAAATTTCTTTCATCTTTGTTCCTGCCTTTAGAGAATTATTCAAGCATGTTTGCGCAAAAAAACAAGAAAACGGTGATCCGCTTACTTGCGTGATCACCCTCTCCCTCTGGGAGAGGGCAGGGGGTGAGGGTTGGCGAAGCCATTAGAGAATTATTCGGTGAACATACACGTTTTTTGCGTGGATTGCCTGGTCTGTTCCTGTGATTGTGCAAATTGCCGATTTCCTGTTTTATTCAGGCAGATAAGCTTATCCGATATCGAGGTTGGCATTGCGTTTTTCCAGGTATCGCCGCAGGGTGGCGCCATCCAGATTACGCGGGGTACAATTACGGTTGGCGCACCAGGCGGCGGCGATACCAACGGCCTGGCCCATCATGGCGCAGGTCGGCATCACGCGTGCCGAGGATAGGGCGAGTTGATCTGCCGAAAAACAGCGACCCGCCATCAGCAGGTTGCCGGCATCCTTGGCGATCAGCGAGCGGAACGGGATATGATAAGGGGGAACGATTTGATCTTCCTTGCTGAGTAGATAGGTTCGTTTTTCGTCGTCCGGCCGCATGCCGTCGAGATAGAAGACGCCGCGTGCGACGGCATCGTCGAATGCCCGCCCGGCGCGTAGATCATCGACGGCAAGTACGTAATCGCCTGCAATACGGCATGTTTCGCGTAACCCGATCATCGGTGAACAATGATCGAAATGCCAGTTTTTAACGTTGGCGTTTCGTGGATGATTGCGGCGGCCGGTTTGCTCGCCGCGAAAATCGCGCTGGTAGTAATCCAGAACTTCCCACATGCGACGTCGGGCACGGATTTCGAGTCGGGCCATATCCTCGGTATCGGCGCTGTCGTAACCGGTTATTTTAAGTTTAAGCGCTTTAGCACCGGGACCGGCGGGCCAAGTACTGGTCATTGGGACGTCGGCATCGCGGGTAACGGGCTCGAACCAATCCGCCGGTAATTGCGGTCCGACCGCTTCCTGCAGTTCGCGCACGAAATACATCAGGGACGGCGGCAGCGGACCGAGTTTCCCCGGTTCCAGCAAAGGACAACCCGCCGCGCGCGCCAGGTCGCCGCCGCCGGATGTATCGATAAAGACTTTGGCGTCCAATGCTTCGATGCCGGTGGCGCCGGCGACCAATGCCGGACCCAGGATATCCGCCTGGCGCTGGACATCGACAAAACGGGTATGCAACAGCAGTCGAACACCGTATTTGATCAGCAATTCCTGTAGGATCACCGCCAGGATTTCGTGGTCGAACACTCTGTTCCCGTTCTTGGATGTGTAGGGCCCGGGATAGGGTGCGATACTGTTCCATTGCTGTTGCATCTCGATGATTTCATCGAAAACAGCGCCTTGTCCGGCGGTTTCTCCGGACCAGTTGGCGACGCCGCCGATCGTCGCGTTGCCGCCGGTGACACCGAAACGCTCGACCAGGATCACCGCCGCGCCTTCGGCTGCCGCCGCACAGGCTGCGCAAACGCCGGCGATACCACCGCCGATCACGGCGACATCCGCCCGGTATCGTACGGATACCTGCCGGTTCCAATTGATGGTTTGATGGTTTTTTTGTGGCATGCAGATCGTTACTTTCACCACCAGCAGTTATCGACCACGATAATGCGTAGCGAGCGCAGGTTGCGCCGTGCGATGACACCGTTTTCCTGTCTGAAATCAGCGCTTTCATAAGTGGTGATCAAGCACTTTTCATCGAAGAAACACATACTGTAATAGCAATAATTATGTGAATCATCGCCCAGCAACGGTTCATGCGGCAGCCAGGTCGCGCCTTCGTCATCGGAAATAGAGGTCGCCAGCGGTGTTCTCCACTGGAACGTCGGATCGCCAAAGGGAACGCCGCTACGGTCATTATGCAGCATTGCCAGCCGGTTTGTGCCGGGAACGCGTTTAATCGTTGCCGGCCCGTTGGCCATGGGGGTTTTACACAGGACCGTATACGGGGTCCATGTGTCGCCCCGGTCGGAAGAATAGGCGGCATACGCGCAGCCGCCGTTCGATCGCGCCCACATCATGATCCTGCCGTTGGTCAGCTCGATCACACCCGGTTCCTGGGTGCAAACCTTGCCGAATCCGAACAGGCGCAGTGCCGGCGTTGCATCGGCGACCACATTTTCCGGCAGATAATAATTCTCCGGCAACACCTTGATCTCCTGTTTGCCATGCCGCCAGCTTTTCCCCGTGTCATCACTTATCAGGCAACCGCTGAGCGGAAGCCCGCAATCGGCCAGGCGCGGCGAAAAAGCGTACGGTACCAGGATGCGGCCATCCGTCAACTGGACCAGGCGGTCGTTATTGACTACGTAATATCCGTCGTTGGCGACAATTCGCACGGGATCACTCCAACTGGCGGCTTCGTCATCCGACGTCATCCAGTACGGCACGCAGGTTTCGGGATTCAGTTTCACCAGAAACAATGCGGCCAGCCGGTCATCCTGCAGACGCAGCAGGCTGACACTCATGGCGTTGGTCCAACCCGGTTCGGGCATAAAAAACAATTCCGGCTGCGACCAGGTGCGGCCACTGTCGTTGGAGCGCCGGCTGACCAGTTTGGCCGGCGATGCATCGCCGCCGCCGCGGAAACTACCGTAGACAAGAAACAGGCTGCCGTCCCGTAATTGAATGGCCGCGCCTTCGCCGGACCGGTTAGCGTCGTTGGAATGATCTTCCAGAATTTGTGTTTGTATTTTTTTCATGGTTTACGCCTCACGTTTTTGTAGGGGGAGACCAGCGCTTCGTCGGGACAGAACAGACGGCCGTCCTTGACCCAGCCGCAATCCCGGGCGGTCAGTTCCGCGATCAAATAGCCCCGCCACGTTTCGATTTCCTTCCGGCAACTCGGGTCTTCAGTCAGGTTACGGGTTTCGCCCGGATCGTTTTCGAGATTGAAAAATTGTTCGACGCCGATCCTGGGTAACCAGATAAACTTGCGCCGTCCATCGGTTACAAACTGCATTTCCTGTGCCGGATCGTAGCAGGTACAATGTTCGCCATGAATATAAGGCCGCCAATCGGCGGCGGGTTGTGTCAGCAACGGCAGCAGACTGCGGCCGTCAACGGTTGCGGGGATATCCAGGCCGGCGATATCGAGAACGGTCGGCATGATATCGCGCAATTCGACTACTTCGTCGGCTAACGCGCGAGTTGTCGAGGCATTGTCCGGCGGTGGCACGACCAGGAACGGGATACGGGTACTGCCTTCGTAGGCATAGGTTTTACGCCATAAATGGTGGTCGCCGAGCATATCGCCATGATCGGATGTAAAAAAGAACCAGGTATTACGGAATTCCGGGCCGAGCGTGCGACGCATCCAGTTGATCAGGCGGCCGATTTGGCTATCGATAAAGGACACATCCCCATAATAGCCGCAGCGGGCCAAGTGGATTTCCCAGTCCGACTGGCGCCCGTGCCAGGCATTGGGATTGCGCGCCTTATGGGCGGGAACATCGTGCATGCCGGACCATTCCCCGACATAGGGCGGGGGGGTACCATGATCGCGGTACAACCTGAAGTAATGCGCTGGAGGAACGTACGGTGAATGTGGGCGCGCGAAAGAGATATTGAGAAAAAATGGTCGTGTCGGGTCATGACGCCGCAGAAAATCCATTGCGCGCATGGCGGTCCACGCGGAGGGGTGCAGGCGCTCCTCGGTATGCCAGGGGCGGGCGTGCCAGGAGTTGAAATCGACCCCGTGATCATCGGGCGTTACGCCCTCCGGCGCCTGCGAGTGGAACCAGCGCCGGTATTCGCTGTCAGGCATTCGCCCGGATTCATCTAGTTCGGCGGATTCGAAACCCATCGCGGCGCGCTGGGGATGGAAATGTCCCTTGCCGACCAAGTGGGTGCGGTACCCCGCGCGGCTCAGTTCTCCGGCCAAGGTATGAGGGTAATCGTTGGGAATCGGTCCCTGGCCGCGTCCCATACCCAGCAATCCGGCATGCCACTGGTGTTGTCCGGTCCAAAGGGTGGCGCGTGCCGGCAGACATGACGGTACCGCGGAATACGCATGATTAAAGCGGGTGCCCGCGGCGGCGAGTCCGTCCAGGTTCGGGGTGTAAATGTTTGCATTGCCGTCGGCGCCGAAGGCATCGCCGCGCATCTGGTCGCACATAATCAAAATAATATTCGGTTTCATGGGATTTCGATCTCCGCGAAGAATATATCGGCCGGTCCGCCGGCACGTTCACAATTTGGCGTCGGCAACGGTCGTGGAATTACGCCCAGCGTATAGGCGTGCTGGGAATAGTAACAGATGCAGATATGGCCGTCGGGATCCTTGATAAGCCCTGCATAGGCGCAATCGCCGGAGGCGGGAATGCGCAGAACCGGTTCCAGGGAACCACGGTCTACCCGCCAGACACTGAGACTAGAGCCCTGGAACGGTGCGTCTGTAATGCCTTCCGTTTCCGGTCGGCTACGGCCGGCGACAAAAAGGGCGCCTGCATGTTCGAGCATTACCGGCGCATGCACCATGGGCTTCATGTCAATGGTCTGCCATTCGGTATAGGGAGGTTTGGCCGAGGCGAATACGCTGTATGGTCCCTTCACGGTACGCGACACGATCCAGGCTTCGCCGTCCGGTAACCAGTAAATATCGCTTTCGTTGAGGCCGTCGCCGACGCGGGCAATGGTTTCCCATGTCAGCAGGTCGTCGCTTACGGCCAGGTCAAGCTGGTGCGGCGGGTTGTCTCCTTCGTAAGCTGCGCTGAGATTCTGTATCAGGCCGAAATAGCGGCCGTCATGTTTGCGAACCCGCCACAACCACAAGCAAGGATCGAGAATGGGCCGGGGAACCTGCCAGTCGTGTCCGTTGTCGCTGAAGCTGATGAACTGCTGGACCGGTTTGCACGAGCGTTTCCCGTCGCGCTCCACAGTGCCGGCGCCATGAATCCAGGATGGAAAATACATGGCCATACAGTCATCATTGACCGGTAACAATTTTGGATCGCGCACATCGCCTTTCACGCGGGCCGTGGCGAGTTCCGTAAAACGAGAGCGATCATGAGAGACGGCCACCACGGCGTGGGCATCCATGGACGTATGGCCCGCGCCTTTGCGATAGCTTGCCCAATAAGCGCCCTGCCAGAATTGCAGGTCCGGAAACCCGTTATGCATGCCATCGCGCACAACCGTTGTCTGATGCAAGATATTTCCCACCGCATCCGTCCTTTCTTTCGTGTTCAAAGTCTTGCCGTCGAGTTTGCGGTTTTTATCGGCGTCCCTTCGACGGCAAGAAAGGGATGAATACTACTAACCTGAAACGTAAGCATAGCAAACGAACAATTCCGGCACAAGCGATAATCGCGCCTCCTGAATTGCGGATTGTTGATTTATGATTTTCGATTTGCTACTGGGGACAAGAGCTTTACGCGAAAATACACGGATTCCGAATATCAAGTGCTCCACGATGTACCGCGTTACGCAAAAATCTAGTAACAGTTCAAGAGGAGATAGGGACAGACTTGAATGGCACTTACTTAAGCTCATTGAACACAAAAGGGCGTGAAAAGTACGTGCTGCAATGACGAAACACCCAAATACCCAAGCACGAATGAATGACGAAGTTAGAATGCCAAATATCTTGC
>PWZG01000580.1 GCA_003567575.1 PVC group bacterium
AAGGCGGCCGCTGAAGCTGTTGCCGCTCAGGAAAAGGCCGAGGCTGCCGCCGCCGAAGCAGGTACGGATGACGCGCGGACCGCCGCCCAAAGGGCCGCTGAAGCCGCGATGCAAGCCCGCATGCAGGCGGCCGGCGCCGAGACCGCCCTGCAAGAAGCCCGCGCGGAACTTAGACGCCTGGAAGATGCCGAGCGCTCCGCAAGACGATCCCTGGAACAAGGACGGAACGCTTTGGCGGAAGCCGAGAAGCTTAAAGCGCAACAGCAAAAAATAGCCCGTGAAAGCGAAGCCGCGCGTGACCGCTATCAGGAAGAACTTAAAGAAGCAGAACAAGCCGCCCAGGCCGCGGTTGGCGAAGCCGATCAGTTAAGGGAACAGTATCTCGAGGTGGCCAGCGAAGGCGATCCTCGATTGTTACGTGAAGGCATGTCCGCCGAATTCCGCAAGTGGGAGGGCGACGAGCTGTCGAGCTGGCCGGCGGTTCATGAAGGACTTCATCGCAGCGATAACGTTTATTGGAACATGTTCCCGAATGAAATCCGAATAAATCCTGCGCTGCGGCTTGGGCGTGAAACCCGTAATTTCGCGGCATCGTATCGCGGCGCTATTCGGGTCGAGGAAAACGGTGTCTACAGTTTTTTTGTTAATTCCGACGATGCATCTTTTGTTTTCATCGATGGTTACCTTGTGCATTCGCGAACAGGATCGAATCCGCTTCTTCGCGGGCGTGTTCCGGTTTATGCGATCGGCGCCGATATTGCCCTGGATGCCGGCGTTTATCCGCTGGAAGTGCATCAAGTCGTGGGTAATACTCCTGAAGCGGTAGGTTTTTGCGGTTTGATGTGGATTCCGCCAGGCGCCGAACGGTGGTCTTTCGTTCCTCGCGGATCTTATACAAGGGCATTGCACGCCGTGCCCACGGCGATCGAGCATGTGGACGGTCAACCGGTTGCCGCTATTTATCACGGCGCGCATGATACCCTCGAGTCGGAAGGCGTTGCCATGTATCCCGTGAGCTTCAACGCCGCCGGAACGCTCGGCGCCAATCACGATTCGCGCTGGGATTTCGGTGACGGGTTGACGGCCACCGGCCTTGTCTCGGGGCATGTTTATTTCGAGCCCGGTGACTACGTCGTGACCTTGCAAGTCGGCGATGACATGCCGCCGTTTAAACGCCGGATCCATATCGGGCAGACCGCGGTGCCGACCAGTGCGCGGACCCTCGAACAAACGGTTGCGGTCCTCGAAGGCATGGATATTGACGGACTGCCGGTACAGCGTTTAAACCAAGTGTTCAATTTTTTGCGAATTTGCGAACAACCCAATCGCTGGCCGTTGATGGAGCGGGTATGCCGCCGGTTGCTGGAAGAGGAAGACCTGGATTTACAGTACCGCACGCAGTTGCATGCCGTCTTGATGGAGGCAATGGCGCGCCAGGGACGCGCCCGCGAAGCGTTGCAGCGTCTTGGGGAAGCGATGGATGAAGCCGCCGGTTTGCGCACGCTGGAAGCCGAACTGCTTTTGCAAGCCGCGAACGTACACCGGGTGCATTTACGCGATTTTAGTGAAGCCGACAACCTTTACTCCCGGATACTCGATGAGTACCGCCGCTTACGGCATCCCGTGATTCGTGCTGCCGCGGTGGCCTGGGGCGACTTGCACTTGGCGGCCGGCGATACGGCGCGCGCGGGCGAAATCTATCGATTGGCGTCGTCACTCGGAGACCGACCTTCCGACGAGTCGGCGGTTGCCGCCGCCGGACGCGGCGCCATGTTGCGGATTGCCGAACAACAACTGCGCGCCGGAGATCTCGGCCAGGCGCGACGGCTGCTCGAACGCATCGAGGATCGCTATCCCGAGCAGAAGGTCGAGGGCTTGTACCGTTTTCTGCGTGGCGAAACAGGGCGCCTGGCCGGTCGCTACGAGGCGGCGATTGCCGATTATGATGTCGTACTGCAACTTTCCGCCTGGGCCGGATTTCATGGTCAGGCCATGGTCGGCCTGGCTGATACCTACCGGCGTATGCGCGACTACGATCGCGCGCTCCAATGGTTGAATGCTGTTCGCGAACGGTATCCCGACCTTTATGAAGAACGGGAATTGGACGAAATGGTCGCCTTGATCGAAGCGCGTCTGGAACGAATCGAAGAAGTCGGGGAAGACGTGCGCTTCAAAAAATTCCATGCCGATTTCTCGGTCGCTGATGATGACGTCGTCGATCGGGGTCGGTTCAGTGAAACTGACCTGGTGCGTACGATGCCGGCGTTGACCCTGGAAGGCAATACCGCCGCTCAACTGTTTACCGATGACCGCAACCGGAACGTCACATGGCAGGTCGACTTGCGCGATATCGAACCCGAAGCCCGGTTTTGGGTCGCGTTCTGGTATCGCGACGAATTCGCGTCCGTATATGCTGTTTCTAATCCACGGGCAACCATCGACCTGATCGGTCCGGGTAATCGGCGTGCCGATCGCCAAACCGTTACCTTGGTTCCCACGTTCGGGCAATGGCAAAAAGTGGCCGTCGATTTGAAGGGCCCGGTTGCCGATGAAGTTACGGTGTCCGTTAACTTGCAAAATCTATACGGATTCGTTATGCTGGACGGTTTCCATGTTCGCGTGGTAAGCGATAGCGAACACAACGCACTCCGAAGCTTTATAGAAGGGGAAGGGAGCGGATTATGACGGCTTATACTGAAAATCCAAATGTTGACAAAGTACCCAAAACCGCGGCCGGCAAGTGTTTGCAAGAACGCACTCTTTCGTTCGCGATGCTTTGGAGAGATCTTTGCCAGACTTGGTTTTGCCGGAAATTACGGGTAATGCTGATTGCGTTTAGTATGATGGCGGTTACAGGCACAGCACTCGCCGATGAACCGCTCGAAATACATTCCAACGGATTCGGCGGCGGGTTATGGAGTGATCCGGGTACATGGCGCGATGAACGGGTCCCGATGGCCGCGGATGATATCGTGATTGCTTCCGGCGATACGGTTGTTTTTGATGGCGACGCCGAAGGGAGACCGGCCGGCGGGCGTTTAACTATTGATCCTCGCGGTGTCCTTGCTTTCGACGATTCCGGTGTTCATGTACTGGTGCTGGAGGGTCCCATCGTATCGTACGGTATCGTGCGTATGGACGCCAGCCGTATGCGCCGGGGACGCCTTGAACTGCGGCTTGCCGGCGCAACCCGGGAACATCGGCAAATCCGGTTGCTGCAACGTTCCGGCTTACTCGTTTATGGTCGCGACAGCCTGCGCGATGACCAGCGGAACGCCGTGCTGGCGGCCGGAGTGGACGACAGCGGGGAAAATCCCCGACGGCTTGGACCGCCATTGCGTATTGTGGCCGGCACCGAGGCGCGCGCCGTGGCCGGCGAATCGATAATGCTGGATATCCATCATGCCCGTCTTGACAACGTGGAGGTTGTGGCGGCTCGTATCGATAATACGGGGGCGTTTGCCGATCAACGCTTGAATTTGCTGAATAATCAGTGGTCGGGTGCATCGCGCATCAGTTTGCATCATTGTGATACGCCGTTCGTGCATCACAATGTAATGACCGGAGTGCCCGGACGGAAAATGCCCGGCGTAGCGGCGGCGCTTCGGCTCGATAATTGCCGGTTGGCCGATGTTCGCGGTAACCGGGTATCGGGCGATTGGCCAGTCGGAATAGAGATCAGCGAAGATATCGATTCCGCTCTGACCGAGAATTCCGTCAGCGGCTGCCGGATCGGCGTTTCCTGGCATGGTCGTAACGCCATGATCAAAACACTCGATGTGGAGAACGCCGGAACAGCGATTCGCATCCGGCAAGCATCCGGTGTCGTGGAAGCCGCTACCTTGCGTAACGTGCAAACCAATGCCGTTGCCTTGTCGCAATCCGAAATGCAGTTGACCGATACGCGGATTGTCGATGCGGCGACCAACGCGGTTGCCTTGCGGCTGGACAGATCATCGGTCACGTTGCTTAATACCAATATCGATGCGACTGACGTAAGGATCGATCAACCACCCGGCCCTAATCAGCATGCCGTCCAGCGCATGGAATATCTGGTCGTTGGGGTACGCGGCCGGAATGTACCGTCGAACGCTTTGATCGATGTGCGGACGGCCGCGGTGTCGGGACGGCCGCCGGAGGGCCGGGCGGATTTGAATGTCCGAAATTCGCCTACCCGTTTACACCGCGGGATTACCCCGTTGCCGCGCAGTCATCGTCCATTGGTATTGCGTTCATGGCATATTGAACGCGATGGGACGCGTCGCGATGCGCCGTTCTACGATCTGCGCGTATTGAAACCCGGCGCCGAACGCGATGTGCCTCCCGAAGTTCTTCATGAACAAGTGATCGAGCCGGGCGACGAATGGTTTCGTCCCGAACCCAACGATCCCGAACCGACCATCGAGGTGCGATTGTAATGAGATATCGAAACATATTCCTAACGTTTTTATCGATAAGTTTGGCAATATCCGCCATGGCGCAACGCGTCGTTGACTTTCCGCCGGCGGAAAGCAAGCCGCCGCCACCGGTCCGCGCGCCGCCGCGTACGCAGGCATCCGGCGAGGATATGGATATTCTCAGACCCGATGAAGGTCCGACAATGCGCAAAACGCAGGAACGCTCACCGCCACCGCCGACAACCTTGACCGTGATGGTTAAGGTAAGTTACGGGGAAGTGCTGAAATATGTCTGGCCCGACGGGAGGGAACAAACCTTCGAGCAATGGCAGAGCTATCAGAACGACGGGCAGCGTATCATGCAATTGACCAACGAACGTCTGGATGACGGCAACAATTACCAATACGCTGTCGAACCCCTTTCAAGCCCGGTGTTCGATCCCGTCGATATCCCGTTGCTGTATATGACCGGTGATTACGATTTCGCGCTCACCGAGTCGGAAGTCCAAAATATACGCCGTTTCATTCTCGACGGCGGCACGATCCTGCTCAATGCCGCACGCGGCCGCGATGAATTCTCGCGTTCCGCCGTCCGTGAAATGCGCCGCGTATTCCCTCGCAAAAACTTTATGAGATTGCCGCCCGATCACCCGGTCTTCAACAATCGCTACCGGCTTCAGCAGGTGATGACCATGATCAATGGCGTACAATTCATGCAGACTCCCGAAATTTATGCGATTGATATCGGAACTCGCGCCAGCGTGATTCTCGTCCCCGGCGGACTGGGCGCGGCATGGAGTGAGGAACCATACCATCCGGCCGGAAAACATGTGATCGGCGAATCCGCCGAACGGTTGGGGGTCAACATCGTTGCCTACGTGCTGTCCAGCACTGAATACGGCCGATTCCTGGCGCAGGAATTTCCCGTATATAGCGCCGCCACCGGACCCGGAGACCGGTTCCGTTTCGGACTCGTGCGCTATGCCGGCAGTTGGGATGTCCATCCCGCGCTGCAAAACAATGTGCTCAGTGCGCTGCACGGAAATACCGGAATCGATGTCGATTTCGCACCAACATCCGTCGCCCTCGGCGACGCCGAACTGGCGAACCTGCCGCTTGTCGTCATGACCGGGCATTACGATTTTCAGTTGACTGACGAAGAACGCAACAATTTACGGAACTACCTCGAACGCGGCGGCATGCTGTTCACTTCGTCGTCCGCCGGATTCAGCGCGTTCGACAGGGCGTTACGCCGCGAATTGCGTGAAATATATCCTGACAACGACCTGATACCGTTGCCGCCGACGCATCCCGTTTTCGCGAGTGGATGGAATCGGGTTGAGAATGTTGAATACACATCGGCCGCCTTGCGCGATGATCCCGGACTCGAACATCCGGTCTTTTACGCCATGTTCGTTAATCAGCGAATTGCCGTGCTCCATACGCCGTACGATTTGTTCAGCGCGATTAATCGCGAATCCAATGCTTTCTCGCGCGGACTCGTTCCCGAAGACGCTGTACGCGTCGGTCTCAATATCATTACTTACGCTCTCAGTCATTAACCCCGTAATCCGGATAGACCGCAAATTACCATAAACACAGGAAAACTTATGAACACAGAGCCCGCGACCACGAAGAAGATAGAAGAACAGATTGAAGAATTGCATGCTTGCAAAGAACGTATGCTCAAGGAATTTGCCAAGATCGTGGTCGGCCAGCACCGCGTCCTGGAAGAGTTGCTGATTACCGTTTTTGCCGGCGGCCATAACCTGCTTGAGGGGGTTCCCGGATTGGCGAAAACCCTCATGATCAATACCCTCGCACAGATGTTGTCGCTGGGTTTCAAACGAATCCAGTTCACGCCCGATCTTATGCCGTCGGATATTGTCGGCACGAATGTGATCGAGGAAGATCATGTGAGCGGCAAACGCATTGTCGTGTTTGTTGCCGGCCCGATCTTTTCCAATATCATTCTGGCGGACGAAATCAATCGAACCCCGCCCAAGACACAGGCGGCCCTGTTGCAGGGTATGCAGGAACGCGAAGTGACCGCCGGCGGCAAAACATATCCGTTGGAAAAACCGTTCTTTGTTCTCGCCACCCAGAACCCCATCGACCAGGAGGGCACCTACCCGTTGCCTGAAGCGCAGAAAGACCGTTTTTTGCTGAACACGATGATCGGATATCCCGAAATCAAGGAGGAAGAAGATATCGTCTTGCAAACCACGATGGATGTCGAAGCGACGGTCGAACCGGTCTGCGAACGGGATGATCTGTTGCGTTTCCAGAAGTTGATCCGCTCAATTCCCGTCTCACGCCATGTTGTCGGGCATGCGGTTGACCTGGCGCGCGCTTCGCGGCCGACTGAACCGGATGTGCCGGATTTCATCCGGGAACAGGTAGGCTGGGGCGCCGGACCGCGTGCCAGCCAGGCGCTGGTGCTTTGCGCCAAGTGTCGTGCCGCGCTTAATGGAAGAATCAACGTTTCCTGCGCGGATATCCGCGAAATCGCACCGCCCGTCATGCGCCACCGGATTTCCGCCAGTTTCATGGCTGAGGCCGAGGGTATCCGGGTGGACGATATCATTACGAAATTACTGGAATCCGTGCCGGAACGAACGAATCAATAATGACGTCCGGGTTAGGTGAAGTTAGAATATGACGCCTCAGATATTAAATACAAGTATATCGTCGTCCGCTAACCGGCAGCGCGTGGGTATGGCTGAGAGATGGCGGCGTTGGCGCGCCGCGCGCGCCGCATCCGGCGCGACAGCCGGCGTGCGGCGTGTCCGGGTTGCCGGACAAACCGCCGTCGCGCCGCAGTCGTATCTGGATCCGGCCGCCTTGAGCAAGTTCGGCCTTAATCCGTTGCTGGCCCGCCGCGTGGTCGAAGGGTTCATCACCGGATTACACAGAAGCCCGTTTCATGGGGTATCCGTTGAATTCGCCGATCATCGCGAATATGTTCCCGGCGACGATCTAAAATATCTCGACTGGTATCTTTATGCGCGGACCGATGAATATTACATCAAACGTTTCGAGGAGGAAACGAATCTGCGCTGTTACCTGTTACTGGATCATTCCGGTTCCATGGCGTTCGGCACCGCCGAACTGACAAAATGGGATTACGCCTGCTTCCTCGCGTCGTGTCTGGCATATCTCATGCTCAAACAGCAGGATGCCGTCGGCATGTCGTTGTTCGGCGCCTCACCGCTGGTTATGGTTCCGCCGCGTTGCCGCCAGACCCATCTCCG
>PWZG01000366.1 GCA_003567575.1 PVC group bacterium
AAGAGAACGGCCCGGGAGGACCGTTCTACGTCAATGTAATCGAACGTTTCCGGTAAAGTACGCGACAAAAAAGGGTTACCCTTCGTGAACGGTTACATCAATTGTAACCTTCGCTTCGCCAAGCCACGCCGCAGGCTCGGCGAAAGCGGGTCGGTTGCTTCAAAAAGAGACATCATATCAGGCGACAAGCGATCGTTCAATGTCATTTTTTGTAACTGCGCTTGGTTGAGAAGACCTGAATGCGACAAAATAATGAAAGAAGGGTCTTCCGCGAAATCTGTGGGTAGACGTGATCTCTTGTGGATGCCTGAAGCGACAATCGCCTCTGCATATACGTTCTCTTACCTTGCCGCAAACCGACACCCTGGCTTCATGGAACACCTTGTGGAAAACTTCAAGCCCGTTTTGGACGCACACCGCAAAAACTAAGTCGACAATTACGGGAGCACGTGGCATGATAGCAACGCGTTGAAGCCGGATGACAAGTATCCGGCTGCATTACGCGAAATTCGATCTTGAACGGCATTTCAAGGATGTTGACCGACCGTTTAAAGCAGTCGGTCTGGCGCAACCCATGTGGAGGAACGAGAATGGCGAAAACCAATGCTTATGCTGACGCCGGTGTCGATATCAGCACCATGAACCGGTGCTTACGCGATATCCGCAAAATGACGGCTGCCACGCGTACCGCGGGTACCCGCAGCGAGATCGGTCTTTTCGGCGGTCTATTCGAATCGCCGGGAAAAGGACAGTTGCTGGTTGCCAGTACAGATGGTGTCGGCACCAAGCTCAAAGTTGCCGTCATGGCGGGGAAACACCGGACCGTCGGGGCCGATCTGGTCAATCATTGTGTCAATGACATCCTCGTGCAGGGAGCGCGACCGCTTTTTTTTATGGATTACCTGGGGACTGCCCGCCTGGAACCGCGGGTTTTCCGCGATGTAATCCACGGCATCTGCAAGGCCTGCCGCGAAAACGGCTGCGCCCTGTTGGGCGGCGAAACGGCCGAAATGCCGGGACTCTATCCCGACAAGGAATACGATCTGGTTGGCACGATCGTGGGCGTTGTCGAAAAACGCCGCCTGATCGACGGCAAAACGATTCAAGCCGGCGACGCGATCATCGGTTTACCATCGACAGGTTTGCACACCAACGGTTATTCATTGGCGCGCAAAATCATTTTCGAGCGTGCCGGCCTGTCGATTAACGACCGTCTGCCGGGCACCCGCCGCCGGGTTGGCGATAGCCTGCTCGCCGTTCATCGCAGTTATCTTCAACCGGTCATGGCGGTTTTGCAACGCGTTCGCGTACGCGGTATCGCGCACATCACCGGCGGTGGTCTGCTGGAAAACGTGCCGCGCCTGTTGCCCGCCGGCTGTCGCGCGGTGTTCGATGCCGCAGCCTGGACTCCGCCGCCGCTGTTCCTGTTCCTCAGCGAAAACGGTTGCGTCGATCGCACGGAAATGTATCGTGTCTTCAACATGGGTATCGGCATGACCCTGATTGTCCGACCGAAGGACGTCGTTTCCACGCTCAACATTCTGCAACTGCAGCAATGCGCGGGAAAAGTTATCGGAAGAATCGATCATGGAAAAACCGCCGTTTGTATCGTGCATCCGTAACGCATTTAATTTGTAACCGTTCACGGGATACTGAATACGTTTTTGGAAAAAGGCTATGACGAAAAAGCGATCCTCGAAATTCGGCGGCGCCGCAACGGTTTCGCGGGGAAGACGACATGTCGGCGTATTTCGCCTGCTGCCGGCGGCACTGCTCTTCGTATGCGGCGGATGCGGCGATTTTTCTCCCTCCACGCCTGACTCCGTCGCGGACGGCGAACCACGCGTCATTTCGCTGGCGCCGAATCTCACCGAAATGATCATCGCCATCGGCGCCGGCGACCAACTGGTGGGACGCAGCAGCGCATGCGATTATCCCGCCGCGGCATTGAAGAATGTCCCCGTGGTCGGCGGCTTCGGCGAACCGTCGATGGAAGTCCTGCTGGCGCAACGGCCGACACTGATCGTCGATGTCGCGCTGGCGGATCAATCCCTGCAACATCGTTTGCGGCAAGCCGGTTTGCATCGCGAACACATACCGTGTACCCGGCTCGACGAGATCCCCGCCGCCTTGCGCCGTCTGGGCCGCCTGCTGCAACGCGAGGAAGCCGCGCGCACACTGGCCGACGAACTGGAAGATGAACTGACCCGGTTAAGACGTCAGGCTGCGAGAATTCCCGATGCGCACCGGCCGTTGGTTTTCGCTGAAGTATGGTCGGAACCATTGATGACCGTTGGGCGTAGCAGTTTCATTTCCGAATGTATCCGGTTGGCCGGCGGCAGGAATCTGGGCGATGAAAATGATACGGAATACTATTATCTCTCTCACGAACGTGTCGTTGAACGTAATCCGGATGTGATTCTGCTGCTTTATATGGCCGAAGAAAAGGTCGCCGACCGTATCGCCACCCGCATCGGATGGGAATCGCTAAACGCCGTGCGTAACCGCCGTATCCACGACGAATTGGATCCCGATCTGATTATGCGGCCCGGTCCACGTGTCTTGCAGGGGATTGCCCAAATGCGTCGGGCAATTGTTAACCCGGATTCGCCGGCGGCGAAGGAGCGATCGCCGTGACCGTGCGCCGGAGCACTTGTTTTTTTGCGATATTGGCAGGCTTGATACCGGTGGTTTTCGCGCTTTGTCTATTGACGGGGTCGGCAGGTATCCCGGATCTGGGTACCGTGACGGGACACGCAATTCTACGGATGCGTTTATATCGCACGTTGGCCGCCCTGGTCGTCGGATCCGGTCTGGCTGCATCGGGTACGGTTTTGCAGGCGCTACTGCGTAATCCCCTGGCGGAACCCTATGTGCTTGGCATCAGCAGCGGCGGCGCGCTTGGCGCGGCAACGGCTATTTTGATGGGGCTGGGCATGGTCAGTGTATTCGCCGTTCCCATCGCGGCCTTTGTGGGGGCCACCCTGACGCTTACCCTGGTATATCTTTTGGCCGGCGAACAGGGGATTCCATCCGTCCATCAACTGATTCTCAGTGGGGTCATTGTAGGCGCCGTCGTTTCCAGCGTGTTGATGTTCTTGATTTCGATCGCGCCGACACGGGGAATTCACAACATTATGTGGTGGATGCTCGGCGATCTGACGGTTACATCCCGGCCCTTGCTGTGGGCGGCCATGGCGTTGACGGGAACCGGCCTGATCGTGACATGGACACTATCGCAGTCGTTCAACGCCATGACGCTTGGTCGCGATATGGCCCATCATCTCGGCGTGCGTACCGGTCGTACCCTGCTGCTGGGTCTGGCCATGGCAACCCTGATGGCCGCGGCTGCCGTCAGTCTTGCGGGCATCATCGGATTCGTCGGACTCGTCGTTCCACATACCGTGCGACGCATTATCGGCCCCGATCACCGGCGGCTGATCCCCGGCGCGGCCTTGAGCGGCGGCCTTTTCCTGGCGCTATGCGATACGGCGGCACGTACCATCATGGCGCCGCGTGAATTGCCGGTCGGCGTCATGACAGCCTTGTTGGGTGGCCCGTTTTTCCTGGCTGTCCTGCGCCGTAACCGGGAACGAGGCCCCTTAACATGACGGCGGCATTGGCATTGGAAGGCGTCACGGCGGGCTATAATCCCGGCGATCCCGTTTTACGTAGCATTACGCTACGGCTTGAACGCGGTGAAATGGTCGGTATCCTGGGCCCAAACGGCGCCGGCAAAACCACGCTGTTCAGGTTGTTAACCGGTTTAATGCAACCGATCCATGGCGAGGTACGCATATTTGGCGAACCTTGCCGGGATCTGACGGCAAAACGGCGGGCGCAACTGATCGGGGTTGCACCCCAAAGTATTGATGGACCAATCCCTTTCTCGGTACACGAGCTGGTTGCCATGAGCCGTAGCGTCTGGCGCGCTCACCCATGGCAACCCTCCCATACCGTGCGCGACCACCGGGCCGTCGAACGGGCGCTGGCATTGACCGATATGTCGGACTTGCGGCACCGCCCGTTGGATGCCTTAAGCGGCGGCGAAAAACAGCGCGCCATCGTCGCCATGGCCATTACACGCGAGCCGCCGCTGCTGCTGTTGGACGAAGCCACATCGCATCTGGATATGAATCATCGCCTCGAAATCATGCAAATTGTGGAACGTCTCAATCGCGAGGAAGGGGTAACGGTCCTGATGATCAGCCATGATATCAATTTGAGCGCCGATTTCTGTCACCGTCTACTGCTGCTGGACCATGGCGCCCTGGTGGCGGACGGGACACCGTCGGAAGTATTACGCCCGGAATTGTTACAAGCGGTCTATCATTGCGATATCGCCGTAAGCCGCGATCCGCAACGCGGCGTTATTACGGTCAATCCCGCTCGACGCCTGCCTACGTTGCCGCCGGAGACCGGAGCGCGCTGTCATGTCATCGGGGGCGGCGGCAGCGCCGGGGAACTGTTGCGCCGTCTGACACTGAGCGGGTACCGCGTCAGTTGCGGGGTACTGAATCGAGGCGACTCCGATGAAGTCACGGCAACCGCGCTGGATGTCGATACCGTCATCGAAAAACCGTTTTCCCCCGTTTCGGCCGCAGCCATGGAATCGGTCCGGCGCATGGCGCAGGATTGCCGGCTTTGTATTATTCCGGAGGTTCCGTTTGGGACCGGCAACACGGCCAACCTTCGAATTGCCGAGGATGTATGCCGGCGTGGCGGACGCGTATTCATTATGGAAGGCATTGAACACTGCGATTATACTCCGGACGGCGAGGCAAAACGGCGCATACAAAGTTTGCTTGATTCAGGCGCGAAAACCTGGAAGCATACCGCGACTTTATTGCAACAACTGGCGGAATCAGACAGCCAAGTGGAAACACCATGACGACATTGAAAACGGCGCTGATCCGGCTGCATGCAGCCTTGACCGTCCCTATCTCGACCCCCAACACTCGACCCCCGACCCCCGACATCCGCTTCGCGGGTTTTCAGACCTACGCTTTTTCCCCGGCGATATCCGCGCGCTGCAGCAAGACGGAGTTGGACACCACGGTGATCGAGCTCAAGGCCATGGCAATCGGCGCCATGACCGGGTGCAACAATCCCAGCATGGCCGTCGGCACGGCGATTAAGTTGTAGAAAAACGCCCAGAAAAGGTTTTGCTTGATTTTACGGAAGGTGGCACGGCTGAGTTTGACGGCGCTGACGACCGCCTGCAACTCCCCGCGAACCAGCGTGATGTCGCTGCTTTCGATCGCCACATCGGTTCCGGTCCCAAGCGCGATCCCGACATTCGCCTGGGCCAATGCCGGGGCATCGTTAATGCCGTCGCCCACCATCGCCACCAGTCCGGTTCGACTCTGCAAACGCTTGATTTCCTCTGCTTTGCGTTCCGGCATGACACCGGCGAGGACATCGTCGATCCCGGCCAGATCGGCGATGGCACGGGCGGTTCGTTCGTTATCGCCGCTGATCATCATGATCTTGAATCCCATGGCACGCAACGTTTTCACGGCATCGCGCGAACCGGGTTTCAGCGTATCGGCCAATCCCAGTACGCCGAGGATCTTGCCCTCAACGGCAAGAAGCATGGTCGATTTGGCGTTTCCCTCAAGGTTTGTCACGATATCATGTGCGACGGAATGATCGATCTGTTCCGCGTCCATCAGATCGCGGGTCCCGATCGCTACGCGTTTGCCGTCGATCCGTCCGGTAATACCGCGTCCGGAAACGGCGCGGAATTCGGTGGATTCCTTCATCGGGGCGCCGTCCTCGCGAGCCTTCGATACCACGGCACGGGCAAGCGGATGTTCGGAATTGTTTTCCAGCGATCCCGCATACATCAACAATGTCGCCGCATCGGCGCCGCCAAGCGGCATCACGTCGGTTACCATCGGTTTGCCGAGTGTCAGCGTCCCGGTTTTATCAAACACAATCGTACGCACATCTTTCATCAGCTCTATCGCTTCACCGGACCGGATAAGGATACCGTTCTTCGCGCCGACACCGCTGCTCACCATGAGAGCCGTCGGCGTCGCCAGGCCCAGTGCGCACGGACAGGCAATCACCATTACGGCCACGGCCGCGAATACAGCCAGGGTGACCCGCCCCAGGCCCGGATCCACCCAGGGCAGCCATGTGCCGGCCCATGCGGTTACCACCTGAAGCTGCGCGTGAAACAACAGCCAGCTTAAGAAGGTCGATACGGAAAGAACAATCACCGTGGGAACAAAATAGCCGGTGACCCGGTCGGCGAACGCCTGGACCGGAACTTTTGTGGATTGCGCTTCGCGTACCAGCTCAACTATTTGCGCCAGAAACGTATCCTTGCCGACTCGGGTTGTCCTGATCTTAAGAACGCCTTCCTGGTTCACCGTTGCGCCGATCACTTCGTCACCTGTTTGCCGGGTTGCCGGAATCGATTCGCCGGTAACCATGGACTCGTCGACCGCGCTGTTACCGTCGACAACAACGCCGTCAGCCGGAATTCTCTCACCCGGCCTCACAATCAGGATATCGTCCGGCTTTACCTGCCATATCGGGACTTCGATTTCTTCATTGTCTTTCAGCACGCGTGCCGTTTTGGCCCCGAGTTCCATCAGTTCCCGGATAGCTTTGCTTGCGCGTCCCCTGGCCAGGGTTTCAATGTACCGTCCGGCAAGATGAAACGCCAGGATCATGGCCGATACTCCGGAATAGTTATCGATCGCGAAACCCAGCGCGGCCAGCGGCCCCGTCGTGAATGCAGCGGCGGTACCCAACGCAATCAGTGCATCCATATTGGCAGCCCGCCGTTTAATACTGGTCAGACCGCTGACAAAGGTTTCCTTCCCGGAAAACGTCAGAACCCCGATCGCAAACAGAACCATTACCCAGTGGTAAAATGGAACATGCACGCCGAAAAACATGTGGGCAATCATTACCGCCATCATGGGAAGCATGATCGACCAGGAAACGATCATTTTCTTACGGGCTGCCTCCACGGCTTCCGCGGCACGATCGCGTTCCGGTTCCCGGTCCCCTTCGACCGGCAGGGGTTCCGCACTATATCCCGCGCTCTTGACCGAATCAACAAGCTGATTCACGGTGAGCGCGTCAGGCTCGTAAACCACGCGTGCCTGTTCGGTCGCGAAATTTACCGCCGCCGAAACCACACCGGGTGTTGTACGCAGGGTTTGCTCGATGGTCCTGGCGCAATTCGCGCAGGTCATCCCACTAAGCAGCAGCGTCCCCGTCACGGTCTCGCCGCCGCTATCACGCCTTGTCTTGTCCGCTCGGTCGACCTTGTCGTCCATTTTTTTCATCATACCTTTCAAAACGCTTGAGGGCCATGCCAACGGCCGCATAATCGATGCCACCCCAACCACCCGCAAGATTCAACCGCAAGGTTCTCTACATGCTCAAGGGCAAGCTTCGCTTCACCCCGCCTACAGCCACCTGCCTGAGCGAGGCGCTCGCAGCCAGGATGGCAGGTCGGTTGTTTTAAGAGACATTGTATATGGCCACAATTGTATCAGGCCACAAGCGATGCTACAATATCATTCTGCGTCTTCCGCGCAATCTGTGGGTAGACGTGATCTCGTGTGGATGCCT
>PWZG01000223.1 GCA_003567575.1 PVC group bacterium
CGAAGAGTTTGAAATGCAGCGAGCCGGCGTGACGACGTGTGAGCTGCCAAAGGGGCACACGCATTACCGGATCCAAGCCCGGCGCGTGACGATACGACCCGATGATCGTTTGCGGACACGTCATGCCGTGCTCTATTTAGGGCGATTGCCGGTGTTCTACTTGCCGTTCTGGCACGTATCACTCGATCCGGATTTCGGTTTCCGGTTTCAACCCGGGTCCAGCAGTCGCATGGGTTACTATTTGCTGTCAGCGTATCGATATCGTATCAATCCCTTTTTGCGGGGCGAGACGCATCTGGATTACCGCTCGCGCCGCGGTTTGGCCGGCGGACAGGATTTGCGCTGGGACGATCCATCCGACGGCGCTTACGCCGGACGGTTCTTCGGATATTTCATCAACGACAACGATCCCTACCTGGACCGCAATCCTGAAGCCCTGGATATCGACGAGGCGCGCTACCGTTTCCAATTGCAACATCGCCAACGGTATACGCCCATGGATTCCATCAATGCGCGCTTGGAATATGTCAGCGATGAAATGATGCGCGAGGATTTTTTCGAAAGAGATTATCGACGCGCCGTACAGCCGGATAATTTTATTTCCTATATTCATCGCCGGGATCTGATGACTTTTGGATTGATGGGACGTATGCGACTGAACGATTTTTACGAACATATCGATCGTTTACCGGAGGCGGAACTGGATATTCATCGACGCCGTCTGGCACAAACGCCGTTTTATTACGAAAGCAGTCATGCAGCAGTCGCTTTGAATCGCCGGCGTCCGCGCGCCTTGGACGAAGATGATTTCTCCGTCGAACGGATGGATACACGTCATGGCCTGTCATGGCCGGTCCGGTCTTTCGGATTCCTGAACATCGTCCCGCGCGTCGGCGGGCGCGGTACCTATTACTCGAAAACGTTCGAGACCGTTACCGAGCAAATCGTATCGACAAGCGTGACCACCAACGAAATCGTCGAGACCGATGGCTCAATCCGTACCGAGATCGTCAGCGCAACCGAAGCAGAAACTATTGAACTTCGGCGCGAGACCGGCGCCAAGGTGCGTACCGCCGTTGAATTCGGGATCGAGTCCTCGTTCCAAGCATCACGTGTATGGTATACCGAACCGATGCTGTGGGGCCAGGATCTGCGACATGTCGTCGAACCTTATATGAATTACGCGTTCATTCCCGAACCGTCGGTGACTCCGGATCAACTACACCGATTTGACGATACCGATCGTTTGGATAAAGCGCACGGGGTGGCGTTTGGCCTGCGTAATGTGTTGCAAACCAAACGCGACCAACGATCGCATGACCTGCTGGATGTTAATGCTTTCAGCCATTACCGGTTGGACGCGAAAGACGACGAAAATGCGCTCGGCGCGATTGGGCTGCGCGCCGAAGCGCGTCCCTTGGATAACTGGGGATTGAACGTGACGGCCTCCTACGATCCGCATGAAGGAATTCTTACCGAATGGAATAGCCGGGCATTCTATCAGCATGCGAATTGGTGGCGGGCGGATGCCGAATATCGATATCGCCATGAACAGAGCCGACTGATCGCCGCAACCCTGGCTGTGTCGCCGGTTCGGGACTGGACCTTCGAAGCCTACGGACGGTATGAGGCCGAAACCTCGCGACTGGAAGAACATTCTTGGCATGTGCAACGCGAACTCGATTGCATGGTTATCCGAAGCGGATTTACCCATGTCCCCTCGTACATACGCGCCGACGGTACCGAACGCGAGGACGAATACCGGGTGACACTCGAACTTTGGTTGACCGCGTTTCCGGAAATGCGCGCCGGCCTTTCCGGCCGCCGTTAACCTCGAAATCGGCCTCCTGTAAGGCCGGAGACCTCACCGGTTGCAGGTTCTCGGTTGAAGAAAAGGCAACCGTTGATTCCGCTGAAAAAACCTCATGTTCCTGGATTCGGAATGGACAGGCGTCCCACCACAGATAATGTCCGGGCGCCTTGCTTGCGTTTGGCGCCGAAACAACTCAGGTGCTCCTCGAATACCACGGAGAACCACCATTTCAAATCAAGTCGTCCGCCAGTTCGTTGCGGCGTAGGCAAGCGCAGCGTCGGCCGGCGGTCGGATCGCCGGCGACCGGTTCCGGTTCCGGTTCGATGCGACGGCAGTCCGGCAGCGCGAACGGGCAGCGCGGATGAAAACGGCATCCGGCTGGCGGCGCTGCCGGCGAGGGTACGTCGCCGGCGGGAACGATCCGTTCCCGCCGCGGTTGCAGCGGCACGAGAATGGACGATAACAGCATACTGGTATACGGATGCCGCGGTCGGTTCATTACCGTATCTACCGGTCCATACTCGGCCAGTCGGCCCATATACATGATGGCGACCCGTTGCGCTATGTGGCGTACGACACTCAGATCGTGCGAAATGAAAAGGTACGCCTGACCATGCCGTTCGCGTAAGTCCATCAACAGATTCAGGACTTGGGCCTGGACCGACACATCAAGCGCGCTGACCGCCTCATCGCAGACGATCAGACGTGGCCGCATCGAAAGCGCGCGGGCGATGCAAATTCGCTGACGCTGGCCGCCGGAGAATTCGTGAGGGTAACGGTTCAGAATGTTCTTGTCCAACCCCACTTCCGCCAGCAGTCGCCGCGCTTCGCTGTCCGATTCGCGCCGCTTGATCATGTCGTGGGCGAGCAAACCTTCCGTCACGATATCCCGTACCGTCATGCGCGGATTGAGCGATGCCGCCGGATCCTGAAAGATCATCTGGAGTCGCGGACTTAGACGGCGTCGTTCGCGGCCGTGAAGCCCGGCCATGTCGCGGTCTTCAAAACGGATACGTCCGGTATGGACCGGTTCGAGTCCAACCAGCGCCCGGCCAAGCGTGGTTTTCCCGCAACCCGATTCGCCGACCAGACCCAGTGTTTCGCCGGGCGTGATACGCAGCGAAACATCGTCAACCGCACGCACGTAACCGCTGACTCGCGAGAAAATGCCGCGCCTGATCGGGAACCAGACCCGTAATCGGTCGATGGCGAGCAGATGATCATCCGCTTTATGCTTTGGCGTTTCAGTCATGATTTCGGTTCTCGCAAAAAACAGGCCGCTTGGCGTCCGTCACCCAGGGCGTACAGTGGCGGTATCGATTGGGCGCAACGCGGCATGGCGTATGGGCAGCGGGCACGGAATCGGCATCCCTTGGGATAATGCAGCGGTGAAGGAACCTGTCCCGGAATGGCCGGCAGCCGGCGCGCGTGCGCGGGCGCCAGGGCCGGCATCGAACGTAACAAACCTTCTGTATAGGGATGCCCCGGTTTCCGGAAGACATCGCGGATACCGCCGGATTCTACTATCCGGGCGGCATACATGACCAGTGCCCGATCGCACATTTCCCAGATCACGCCCATATCGTGCGTAATAAGCAGTAACGCCGTATCGCGGCTGCGTAACGCTCGCATCAAATCGAATATCTGGGCTTGAACCGTAACGTCGAGCGCTGTCGTCGGTTCATCCGCAACGATCAGATCCGGCTCAAGCATCAGCGCCATGGCAATCATGACACGTTGTCGCATGCCGCCGGATAACTGAAAAGGATATGCATCAATGTTACCCGCCGGATTGGGAATCCCGGTTTTATGTAGCCATTCCAGCGCCATTACGCGCGCTGCCGACCGCGTCAGCGAACGGTGTAAGCGTATCGTCTCAATCATCTGACGGCCAATCCGGTGTAACGGCGATAACGCGGACATCGGATCCTGGAAAATAACCCCGATACGGTTACCTCGGATATGCCGCAACCGGGACAGCGGCAGTGTCGCCAGATCTTGACCCGCAAAATCTATCCGACCCGATAAGCGACGACCGGGCGGCGACGGGATCAACCGCGGGATACTCATGGCGGCGACCGATTTACCGCAGCCGGATTCGCCAACCAAACCGAGAATTTCGCCGCGCCGGATATGTAACGAGACATCGTCGACAGCCGTCAGACAACCGTCGTCGGTATCGAAAACGACACTGAGATTACTGATGACAAGCAACGGGGACGCCGTTTCGCCGATGTCCCCGGCGATGGCCGGCGCGGGAATCTTGTGTGGCGTGGCAACATTATCGGATAGAGTGGATTCGGAAGTCATTGTAATTTTTGATGCGGTACGGGATCGAATGCGTTGCGGGCGCCTTCGCCGATGAATACGCCGAGTAACATGACGATAAACAGGGCCAGCCCGGGATAGAAAATAAGCCACCATACCCAGCCGTATTGTTGGGCTTGCTGGATCAATTCACCCCAACTGGCGGTCGGCGGCGGCAACCCGAATCCGAGAAAATCCAGCGCCGCCAGCGCGTTAATCGCGCCCACCAGGGCGAACGGTGTAAAAGTAACCACCGGGACCAGCGCATTGGGTAGTATATGCCGGAAAATCAGAGCGTGATGACTTAAACCCAAACCGCGTGCGGCTTCGACGAACGGGCGTCGACGCAGACGTAGAAACTCGCCGCGCATGTAGTATGACATGCCGATCCAGTTGAATAACCCGTAACAAAACAGCAGTAACCCGAAACTGCGGCCGAATAACGAGCCGAGAAGAATCATGACGTAAAGAAACGGGATGGCGCTCCAGATTTCAATCGAACGTTGCGCCAGTAAATCGAAACGGCCGCCGAAATAACCTTGAACCGCCCCGATCACGATCCCTAGAATAACGGATACGCTAACCAGTAACAAGCCGAAGGTCATCGATGTGCGCAGCCCGTAAATCACGCGCGCCAGCACATCGCGGCCGGCGCCGTCGATACCCATCCAATGTCCGCGTACCGGGGGGTATGGCCAGCGCACTTCCTCCTTTCCGTATTCAACCCGATGCCCGATACCGTCGATCGTTAATAGATCGCTGCCGACCGACGCTTCGAAACGGCGCCTGACATCGGCGCGTATCCGTTCGCGCTGCTCTTCGTGCAGCCGGCGCCACAGCGGCGACGAATCCATCGGTTCGTCAACGCCAGGTTGGAACGTCAGGACCGAACGCGTTCGATCGGGCGGTAACGTTTCGCGCAAGGTAACACGCATGACCGCCGGGGCCGGGTCGCGCGGTGTGTGCGATGCCAGCGATAAATCCACCATCGTAACGTCGGGATCCTCTTCGAGCGCTACCGTTCGCGTAATCAACGGCAGCTCCCGTTCATTTGCGAAACGCTGTTCCAAGGCAATGACAATGTCGGCGGGTACCGCGATCAGCCTGCCGAGTTCCTGCCCAACGAGCGCCGCGCTGCCGATATCGAAAAAGGCATCCGCCGCAACCGCGCGACGTACGATGCCGCCGGCATCGATGCTCAGCGTTGCCACCCTGGGTACCGGCGTCAATGTTACCGATACCGTGTCCGGTATATCGAGCGAATCCGGTTCGATCGTTTCGTTTGGACCATGCGGAATCGGCGCGAATACGGCGCGATTATCCGGATTAGCGCGAAACTCGGGCGAGATAACGATCTGTTTGTAGTTCGGCCGGGTCATGCGTCCGCTGCCGGTAAACGTATCCTCGGGGTAAAACCGGAATACGGGAAAATAATGGCGCCCTTCGAACCGCAAATACAACGGCCGGTTATTGCTGATCAGCTCGGCGCCCAGACTGAGAGTGTAAAGCGCCGTTAGTATCCAGAACGACCACCAGGCGCGCCGCATGGCGCGAAATCGACGTAACCGTTTCCGGGTTAATGGGTTGAGATGGAATCCGTTCATTGTTTCTGGAAGTTAATGCGGGGATCGATCAAAACATAACAGAAATCAGAAAGTACATTGCCGAGCATGCCCAGAACCGAGGTTAACGCCAGAATTGCCATGAATACGGCGTAATCACGGGTAATAATCGCTTCCAGACTTAAACGGCCCATACCGGGAATTTCGAATATCTGCTCGATGATTACCGAGCCGGCGAACATCAGCGTGATTACATTGCCGAATCCGGTGGCAATCGGAATCAGGGAATTGCGTACCGCATGTCCCCATACGGCACGCGTTGCCGACGCTCCCCGCGCCAATACCGTGCGTACGTAGTCCTGGCGGATCTGTTCCATCAGCGAATTTTTCATCAGTATGGTAAGTACGGCGAAGTTCCCCACTACATAGCACAGGACAGGCAGTAACATGTGGCGCGCCGTATCGATGAAACGGCCCCACGGCGACAGTGAAGCGTAGTTGTCCGAACGAAACCCGTAGGCCGGCAGCAGATCCCAGTATTGCTCGTTGATTCCGGTAAACAACATTTTCAGCAACATCCCCAATGCAAACGCGGGAAGCGCATATCCGGCGAAAACAATGGCGCTCGACAACAGATCAAACGTTTTACCGTGGCGTAACGCCTTGGCAATACCCAGCGGAATGCAAACCAGATAGGTTAATAAAAAACCGGTGATGCCGAAGATCAGGGAAACATTAAAACGGCCGCGAATAAGTTCCCAAGCCGTGCGGTTCGGATATCGATAGGACTCCATGCGCATGCCCATGCGGTCCGTTGTCAACCAGCGCAAATACCGCACGGTAAACGGCTGATCGAATCCGAAATGTTTTTCCAATTGACGCCGGTAATCCTCGCTGATGGCGGCGCTGTCGGCAAAGCCGCCGTCGGCCAGCGTGTCCGCGCCGCGCATTTGCATCATCATTTGTTCCACCGGTCCGCCGGGCACGAACTGTACCAGCGTGAAACACAACAGTGTGATGCCGATAAATGTCGGGATAATCAACAGTAAACGCCGGATAAAATAATTTAATCGTTCCATAAAAATCGGTTAATAAGCGTTTTCCCGCTTGAACAACGTACGCAACAGAATCTTGAAATCAAATGCCGGCGACCAGTGCTCAAGATAATACAAATCGTAACGAACCCGCTCCTCGATACTGGTGTTGCCGCGTAACCCGTTGACTTGTGCCCAGCCGGTCATGCCCGGACGCGATACATGACGCCACATGTAACCGCCGATATCCTCGCGGAATTGTTGAACGAAAAACGGACGTTCCGGACGCGGACCGACCAGACTCATGTTCCCCTTCAGTACATTCCACAATTGCGGGAGCTCGTCGATGTTCCAGCACCTTAACCAGGCGCCGATCCGGGTGCGGCGAGCATCGTCGGCCACGGTCCAGACCGGACCGGTCTCCATCTCGGCATCGTTGCGCATGGTACGCAGCTTAACCATGGTAAACGGCCGGCCGTTATGCCCGCAACGTTCCTGCCGGAAAAATACCGGGCCTTCCGATGTTAGACGGATCAGTAGGCCCGCCACCGCGATGACCGGCGCAAATAGCGCCAACCCCACGACGGCGCCGACAATGTCCTCGCCGCGTTTCAAACAACGGTTCCAGAAACGGTCCAGTGGCCAGCGACCGATTCCTAGTAACGGAATGTCGCCAATCATGCGGACATCCATGGCGCCGGTCAAGACATGCATGATGTCCGGGACCATACAGAAATCCACCAATTGTCTTTCACAGGCTAATATGATTTTCACCAACCTGGCTTGCGGGATCTCGCTGCTGGTGACGGACAACTGGTCGACCGGTTCGCGTTCAATGA
>PWZG01000613.1 GCA_003567575.1 PVC group bacterium
CCGTTCACGGGTTGGAATGACACGGGTTTTGAGTGCGCGTGCCTGCACGCGCTTTTTATGCCGGCGCCCGCGCCGGCATGGGGTGTCGATTACCGGAGCAGGCTCCGGATCAGAAAGCGCGCGCAGGCACGCGCACTCAAAACCCGTGTCATTCCAACCCGTGAACGGTTACCGGAGACGATAACGCAAGACGATTCCCTGCGGCCTACTCGTATTCCATCATCGTGTCCCGTAATCGTGCTCCGTGCTCTCACTCCCCGAAAAATCTGATTTCGCCCCGCGAAATCACGAGGCCCCACTCGTTTCCGATCGAGATGGAATTTTGCAACGGTCTCATTATACCAAAACATCGCCAATCTCGAAGCGAAAAATGAATTTTTACGTTTTTCCGTTTCTACAACGGATGGGACCGAAGATCATTCATCGCTAATCTTCGGAGTGCGGGAGCCATGCTCCCGCCTTGTTGCTGGCGAAGCATGGCTTCGCCGGAAGCAAGACGGCGGTGCAGACCGCCGCACTCCAAAGGCCGACCCCATACATAATCTTCCGCATCATTTTTTTGTTTAATGCGCAAGGCAGGCGCCGCCGGCGCCGTATTGCATCCCGGTTGCGATAATCCGTTCGATCGCATCGGACGCCAGATCGAACGGCGCAAGCGGATCGCGCGGGTCGCGTCCCGGCAGGCCGACACCTACCCAGAACGCCGGGCGTCCGGCCGCCGTCGCGGTTTGGAGGGCGGTTTGGATATGTTTCAAGGACACCGTTTCGCCATCGTCGGAGCGCAGCAACGCCGGATTCAGGATTCTTACATCGGCAACCCCGTCAAGCGCACGGAAACCGGGAACGGAATCGTGGCTGGTCACAAGCAGCCGGTAAGGATCTTCTTCCCAGACGATTTGAGCGATCCGTTGCAACCGTTCCCTGACCGCCAAACGGTCGCTGGGATTGTCGGCCAGCAGGTATCCCATCAGCATGTCATGTTCGCGAAGTTCACGCACCCGCTCGCGAATGGCGGTTTCTTCCCGTTCGCTCAAGGGTTCGGCGCGCCGGTCCATGTCCCCCGCAAACGGCGAGCATAGGATATAAACACCGCTTGCCCGATGACGATCCAGAAACGCTTGCAGGCGTCTGCCCGTCAGATATCGGCTTCCCGGCGCTATGTGCAAATTGATCTCCCGTTGAGCCGCCAAAGCGCGCAGTTCGGCGGACGACACGGCCGTCGCGGCGCGGCGTGACGCTCCGGATACGTGGCCGCGGATAAACAGCGGCTGCCCGTTGTAAGTCACCCCGCCGTCATCGGCCACCCTCCATTCATGCTCGGCCGGCGGCAAGACATGCAGCGTCAATTGGTTTTCCAGCACCGTCAAACCGTCCGGTTTGGACCACACCTCAAGGGTATGGATACCGGGTGTCAGCGGCGGAAGCGGCAATGCGATCTCTTGCTGCATTTTTTTCAAATCGACTTCGCGGGCCGCCGTACGTTCGCCGGCAGGATCACGAAGTTCCACCACCAGACGCCGCCCGATCTGGTCGGCATCCCCCGGCGCCAGCCGGATGTTCGTTCGCAAACGTTCCGGCGGCCCGGAATTGTACACGACATTCCGCGCGTACGGCAATTGCAAGCTGATTGCCAGCGGAACATGCCGGAATTCACGGGCCAGTCGATCGACCTGAACCGTGCGCCGGGCGCGATCGCCGTCGGCTTCCAGTAATTCCAAACGAATGACTTGTTCACCGAACGCCGTCAAGGGCAACACGACATCGAAACGGTGTTCGGCGCCGGGCGTCAGCTCGGCCGTCCATTCCGGCGGCGACGCCTGGTCTTCCAAGCCGGCCCGCAAGACGATATGCCGCGGTTGCGTATCGTCGTTGCGGCAGGTCACCGTTTTTTCGAAGCGCAAGGCATCGGTCCGCGACAGATTTTCCGAGGCCGGATCCAGGATCAAACGCGGTTTTCCGGCGCCGGCGAAACTGAGCGCGGCGAATTTCTCGGGTTGATTAAAGGATCCATGAAATGGCGAGAAACTCCAGTGATGCCCGGAATGGCGGCCGATATTGAAACGCCAGGATAACGGAACGCCGGTTTCAGAATCTTTTTGCGTGTATGCAAACGCTTCCAACGTCCCATTGGCGCCGATCGTTCGTTCCATGACGGACGCTTCGGGTGTTCCGGTAACCACCGGCAACGGAACGCCGAACGCATCGAGCGGCACGGCAAGTTCCACGGTATAGTGATTGGCGTCTTGAACGGCGCCTATTTCCAGTTCCGGCGTCCATTCCGGGCCGCCGATTTCATGGAAAAACGGGGTACCCCAGGCATTGATCACAATCTGGAAAACGGGACCGTCCGCGCCGGTCGGCGCGATGAAGAATTCGACGCATTCATCGCTCCAGACCGGACCGCCGGCTTCCGTACGGCTGGGTGGCTCGTCGCCGATCCCCGGTTTGTCGGCTTTCACGGCGAAAAACAGATGGGACTCGTCGGCGCCGACCTTGAACCGGGTCCCCCTGGCGGCAAGCGCGCGGTCGCGAATGCTGCGGAAATCACTGTGCCAGCCGTCGCGTCCCCATAGATCGTAGTCAATGACGCCGTCGATTACGGGCCGTTCCGGCAAGGGGATGACATCGACCACTTCATTGGCGCGGGCGCCAATCGTTAGCAGGGCTATGCAGGTTGAGATCAGACAATATTTCAGGTTGTTTTTCATGGGTCTTTATTCCTCGATCGTGATTTGCATCCCGGCAATGGTTGGTTCCCGGATGGCGCCGCGCGCGGGATCGAATTCAACCTCGATCACGCCGTAGGACGACCCGTTCCCGTCGGTCACACGGGTTGGACGGATACCGCCGATCTCGACCACGTTGACGCGTTGCGCGCCGCCGGCGGCCCGGACCGGGTCGAAACTGCGAACCGCCCGTTTCCCTTGAATCCAGATATCGAACATGCGATCCCGCGGCCCGTCCGGTTCCAAAAGTTCGGCAAAATGCAGTTTCACGGTATAGGTTGGTTCCGTTTGACGCCGCGTGACGGCGCGGAAGGCCCGGGACAAAACGCCGCCTGACGGCTCCGGCAGATAGAGTCCGGAGAGGCGGATCCGGCGCATTCCTTCGATGACGGAAGCGCCGATCCAGCCATGGCTGCCGTCGGTTGCGGTCACGCGCAACGAATGGTGTTGCACGGTTTGAAGCGTCGGTTCCGGATCGACTTGAATACGGATCGAGGGGGACGGCGCGCCGCCGACAGGATATTCCAGCCAGAGGGTATCGTATTCATCCATGCGCGCACCGATCGCGCCAAAGTTGATACCGACGCGACGTAACGTCCCCAATTCGGGATCCGGCAGCGTCTGATCGAAAGTCCACATATCCATATCCGGCATGTGAATGAGTCCCAGCGAGGTCTGATTCTGGTAGGAACAGGTACAGGTGCGGGTATAATCAGGCGCGTTCAGGATGCCGTCCGCGACCGTCATATTGGCCGTGCAACCGGATTTAAAACCTCCCAAGGTGCCCGTTCCGCCGCGTTCCAGATCGTAATAACCGGCGGCGCCGGAACGGAACAGCAGCAGGTTCCGGCTTGCCGAAGCGGTGGCGCAGCCATAGGCTTTCCAATAGGCGTGCGCGATTTCGATACCAGTCAACGGGTCGCGGCGCGCCTTGTCTTCGCCGGTCAACAGATCGCGCAAAACACCCGGTCGTCCGGGCACAATGTCCGATCCGTGAATAATGGCCGGCGTTTCCATGCGGTCGCCGCGTTCCCAGAGCAGGCTGCCGTCTTGTCCCGAACGCACCGCCATCCGGTTGCGGGGTTCGTCCGGCAAGTGACGGCGGCTATCGCGCGTGCCGGTTTCAAGCAGCACATCGTATTCCTCGCTGTAGCCAAGAAACGTTCCGAAAATTTCACTGTCGTTTTCCCACAGTTTTTCACCGCTGTGAATATCCAACGCCATCAAGGTCGAATGCGCTTCGGGTAATCGGCCGCGGCGGGCCAGGAATCCGCGCGCATTTTCCGATACGCCGTCGATCAAGAAGAGGCGTCCGTTAGCGCTGGCAATGGCGTTATGCCGGAACCCGATCCGCGCCTCGCGCGTCCAGCGCACTTCACCGCTCATCCGGTCGAGCACGACCAACTTTTCGCTCGATGAGGCATCCCAGTTTAGTTCGCCCAGGTGGCCGTCGTCGAAAATATGCGGGTTGACGGTCGTGATCAGGGCATCGTCCAAAACGCTGATATGCCCCCAATCCGGTTCGTTTTCGCGAGGTTCGGACGGTAAATCGAAGACGGCGAGATCTTCGCCCGTTTCGGGGTCGAGCCGGTAGATTTTGTGCTGGTACCGTAGGTAAACGGAATCCGGCAAGGTTACGTAGGGACTGCCGATATAGGCCGCGCCCGGCTGGTTCAGCATGTATACGGCTTCGCCTGCTTCCCATTTCTCTTCCAGTTCAAGCGCGGTAAAGGGATGTCCGATGCCGGGAAATTCGCGATGCCATAACTCACGGCCGGTATAGACGTCGCGGGCATTGAGGGATTCGACTCCCAGAATAGTCAGCCGTCCGGCGGCGACCTGCGGTCGCGGCCCGGCGGCGTGACGCGGCAGAATATTGTCGTGGTTCGGACCTCCGAACCACAAGATCCCGAGCGGTAACCGGATGCGTTCGTCCTGCGAACGCACGGTATTGGCGGAATCGGCGTATTGATGCGTCCATTGTCCCGCCCCCGGCAACGGGCCGTCGCGATCAATACGGGTTAATCCCTGCCAGGACGATACCTGGAACGTTCCGTCAACCGGATCATCGAGCAGGGATCCAAGGCGGGTCAGCGCGGTTTCGTCGGGTGTTGCCGCCAGCAGCGCCACGCCGTGATAGGGCCGCAGCCGTTTCGCCAGACTGCGGATCACGATATTGCGCGCGGTTTCGTCGTCCGTGTCGAGCGATCCGCTGGCGACAAGACAGAAAATATAGGGCGGCAAATCGAGCGTCATGGGATCGCCGGACAAAATGGCGGCGCGCCGACCATACATTCCCGCCGCGATCAGTCGATCCCGTTGCCGGCGCACTGTTTCCGCATCCTGTTCCGTGATCAGTAGATGCAATTCGGTTTGCGTCAACAGGGTATCGATCAGGGATTCATCGCCGGCTCCGACCACCAGCGCATATCCGCCGTTCATCGAGGGACGCTCGCTCAGCAATTGTTGCACCGGTTCCATCCAACCGTTGTCCGCGGCCGGGGTCAACGGTTCCGGATCGTACGCATGCCGTTGCGCTTCGGTTACCGCCGCGCCAAAGGCATATAATGTGCCGTGTTCGGTTACCGCAACCAGGATGCCGTCGCTTAAGAGTATATCGGTGACCGGTGCGTCGACACGTTCCGGCAGAACGACGATTTCTGGCGCCGAGTTGCCGTCTTCATCAATTTCGTTGTCTGTCCGCAACAACATGATGCTGCCGTCCGTACCGTCCGCCACCAGGCGGTCGGCGGTTTTCAAATGTAACGCGCGCAGTCCGGGGATGGTCGCCCGCCACAGCTCGCGCGCGCCATCCGGATTCTCCGTATCGGTTGCGGTCAGCGTTCCCCGTTCACCGCGATACACCGTGCCGGCGTCCACGATATCGGCCCATAAATGGGCGGATTGGGAGCCGTCGGTCAACCGTAATTGACGACCGTGGTTATAGACGTAGCGGCCGTCGGTTTTTACGCGATAGCCTCCGAACGGCCGGTCCGCGCCGCCGGCTTTGCCGCGAATATCGGCGGCAACGAAAGCGCCGCTATGCCGGTTGAACAGCGCGGGCGGGGTCCGGCCGCCGGATACGATCAGATGATCGCCGGCGACGGCCAGGTATCCCTGCGGCGCGATACCGGCAAACGCATAGGCGCCGCCGTGCGGTTGCGCCATCCAGCGGGTACCGTCGGCCGTGTTCTGCCAGCGCAGTTCCCCGGTTTGCGCGTCGAGCGCGTAAAGAAAAATTCCTTTGAACGGCCAGATACCGGCCGCGAAATAGATCGTGCCAGCCTTGATCACGGGGCCGCCACGCGCGGGCCACATACTGATCACGCGTTCATTGCCCAACAGTTTGCGAACGCTTGGCGCCGCCCGGAAGTTCCAAAGCGGTTCCCCGTCGGCGGCATTCACGACATGCAGATGCCCATCGTCGGAGACGAAATACACGCGCCCATTCCAAACAACCGGCGCCAGACGGACCGGACCGTCCACGGTGGTACGCCATACCTGTTCCCCGGTAGTAAGCCGGTAGGCGGTCACGCTGTCGGTTACCATTGACGGCACAAAAACAAGCCCATCCATGGCGACCGGGACGTACGAAACATCGAATTCCAGTTTATCAAAATCGTCGTGTTGCGGCCGCCAGGCACGTTGGGGCGCGGGCAATTCACGTGTCCATAACAATTGCGGGTCGTCAGGTAATGCCGCCGGCGTGACATGGCTGCGCGCGGCATCGCGGCCCCACATCGGCCAGCCGGCCTGACTGTCGGTCTCGGCGGCGGAACCCGGATGAACCGATAATGCGACGAGCATGCCGGCCGCCAGAATTATGTTTTTGGTTTTCTGCATCTCGCCGCCAGTGGCTGGTGGAACCATGGATCGAGAAACTTCCGCCTGGAGCCGGCGGTCCCCCGCCGGATTCCCAACGGCCGGGGACGGCCGTCTCCAGAAGATACCGTGACGGATACGATAAAGGCGTGATTTCAGCAAATCCATAAAGATTCCCGAACCGATGGGTGTCGCACGTCCTCTCATTCCTGTATTCCTTTGGTGCATGGATAACCTTATTTTAGCGCAAGATTATCAAAGATCCGCGTTTTAGCCAAACAATTTCGCCACCGTCCTTGATGATGGTTCCCAACGTATCCGCCGGCGGTTCCAAGTTGTTGACATAAAGGGTATGACCAGCCAGGTTCAAGGTACTGTCGGTACACATGGTCAGATCGCGAATACGCATATCCGGCATCGTGATCCGTACGAACGCGCCGTTTTTCAACGCCAAAGCTACATCGTCGAACATGGTATCGCCGGGATTGAGGACGGCGGGAATGTCGGTATAATTATCCGAAGATTCCCCGATATGATTCTGGTCGATGATAATTCCGCGCGACGCCGGGGACTCGAGGTAGATGGTGCCGGAGCGTCCGCCTCCCTCGCGTGGCTGATCGTCGCGCGAATAGGCTTGAAGCGTCAGATACTCGAACCCGGCGCTTTCGCGACCAATCAAGGAGATCCGTCCGCCGCCGCTGCCGTAATAAACAGAACGGACGGCGCCTTCGGTGACCGGGTTTTGGCCCGCGTCCAATACGCCGCTTCCGGTCAAGCCCCTCCCCTGGATGAAAATGGAACCGCCGGCGCCGGGCGACAATCGTTCCCAGGCCCGGCGCGTCACGCCGCGGCCGGGGTTCACCCCGCGTGCCCAGATTTGACCGTCGAGCGTGACGTCGCCGTCCGCCACCAGAAACAGCGCGCCGCCGCCACTGGGTTGACTGTAGGCGCCGCTGCCCAGGTCAACGGGTTTGAAGATCGAGCCATAGGTCGAGGA
>PWZG01000337.1 GCA_003567575.1 PVC group bacterium
ACCTCGGCATCCCATGGCCCGACCTCGCGTACCCGCCGGTGCCCGGAGGGCGAAGTCCGGGTTCGAGGTCGGCTTCCCCGGCGCACGTCGGGCGTGCCGCGGCGTAGTTTCGCATCCGCGGGACGAAGTCGGGCCCTGTCTGCCGTGGCGGCACATGCAGGCGACATGCGCCACATGTCGACCCGCTTAGGCGATCCCGCACCGCTATCAATCACGGCGCGTTCCTCAATGCAAATCCCCACACACAAACCCGCAAGCGCCTTTCGAAGCTGGCTGGCATCCATATCCGCACCGCCATCATCACGTGGTATCCGGTGGTATCGATCCCCGTCCGCCGGCCATCGGGTTGGACGGCCCAGTGCCAACCGTCGAATGGCTCGATGCACAGACCGTCCAGGTTCAAAAAGTGTCCGGTTCAGCCAAAGACACGGGGCATGCTGAAGAAGGTCTAGTTTTCAGGAGTAAACCGCCTGCCTAAACGCGAGAGCGATTCAGCCACGCTGCACATGACCGGAACCTGGATCAGCGTGAGTAGGCTGGCGATCCCGAGTCCGAAGATAACGGCCACGGCCATGGGCGCCCAGAATGCCGATGTTTCGGCATCGGTCATGATGCTCGGCGGCCAGGTATGGAAATCGACGCTGAATCCGACCGCCATGGGCAACAGTGCAAGAATCGTGGTGACGGCGGTCAGCAATACCGGACGCAACCGTTGACGGGAAGCTTTTTCAACGGCTTCGTTGAACTCCGTTCCTTCCCGGTAATGCTGCAGGATACAGGCGACCAACACGATGGAATTGTTGACGACCACGCCGGCCAGACTGATGATGCCGACGCCGGTCATGATGACGACGAAGTTCATGCGACAAATCATCAGACCCATCAGGACACCGGTCATGGACATCAGGACCGAGAACATGATGATAAAAGGATAGACCACGGAATTAAATTGGATAACCAGGATGACGGCGATCAATCCCAGCGCAATACCGAACGATCCGAGCAAAAACCGGCCTGCTTCGCGCATTTCTTCTTCATCGCCGCCATAAGTAACGGAATAGCCGCTCGGCAAGCTGATATCGTCGATCAACGGTTTGATATCTTCCAATACGGCCGCCGGCGTGCGGCCGCCGCCGGCATCGCCGGTAATAGTGATGACGCGCCGCTGATCCTTACGCTCTATGGCGCCGCGACCGGCAACGTATTCCAAGGTTCCCAACGATGCAAGCGGCACGTTTCGACCGTCCGGGGTGGGGATGAACAATTGTTCGAGAAGATCGGTGGTATTACGCTGGTCGAGCGGCAGGCGCAGCGTAATGTCGAATTGTTCTTCGCCGGCACGCAATTTGGACGCTTCCGAACCCAGGATGGCGGTTCTCATAAAATTGCCGGTTATGTCGGCATCGAGTCCCAGCATGGACGCGCGCTGGCGGTCGATGCGAAATTGAATTTCAGCGCGCGCATCCTCGAAATCGTCCACTACATCGACCAGACCGGGGGTGCCGCGGATGGTTTGGATGATTTCCGTTGCCAAATCCGACAATCTGTCGAATTCCGGGCCGGCGACCTCGATGCTGATGGCGGCGCCGACCGGCGGACCGGCACGCTCCCGTTGGACCTGGACATCGGCGCCCGGAATGGCGCCGATCCGTTCACGGATTTCATCCACCAACTCGAAACTGCTGCGGTCGCGGTCGGCGATGTCGAGAAACTCGATATGCACGGCGCCAAGATGCGCTCCGGCTCCGCCGCCCATGCCGCGTCCGCCGATAATGCCGACAGTGGCCAGATTGTATTTCACGTCCGTGTACGGTTCCGATACGGTTTCTATGCGGCGCAAAACAGAATCGGTATGTTCGATCGGGATCCCTTCGGGGAACGTGACCGAGACGGAAACATAAGACGGTTCGACATCCGGAAACAGTTCCTGGTCGCCACCAAACCGTTCGAACAGCAGAACGGTAAGCGCCAGCAGAACCATTCCGAAGATCAGGACCAGGGCGCGATTTTTCATGGCCGCTCGCAGCAACCATGCGTAGCCGTCGGTGAATGAATTGAAGATATTCTCCCGATCCATCCGCTGTCTGCCGGCGGTATTTATGAACAGTGAACAGATGGCAGGATTGACGACCAGTGCGACGAACAGGGAACAACTCAGCACGATAATCAGGGTACGCGGCAGAAACCCCATGAATTGGCCGATGATCCCCGGCCAGAACAGCAGTGGCGAAAAGGCTGCCAGCGTGGTCAGGGTGGATGTTATAACGGGCCACGCCACTTCCCCGGCGCCGACGCGCGCCGCTTCGGTTCGCGACATTCCCTCGGTACGTAGCCGGAAAATGTTTTCCACGATAACGATCGCGTTATCGACCAGCATTCCGACGGCGATTACCAGGCTGAACAGCACGATCATGTTAAGCGTGATACCCATGATATTCATTACGGTGAAACTGAGCAGCATCGAGAAGGGAATGGCCAGCGCCACCAGAATGGCGTTACGCAATCCCATGAATATAAGCAGGACGGCAATCACGAGCAGGAATCCGGAGATGATATTGTTCTCCAGTTCAGTAATCATCATGCGGATATAGTACGCCTGATCCATCGTTGTTTCCGTGGTAATCCCCGGCGGAAAGTCGTAAGTCGCGAGAATAGCGTCGATCTGGTCCACCAGATGCACCGTATTCACACCGGAGCGTTTCTTGATCTGCATCGAAATACCGGGTTTCCCGTCGATACGCGAGATGGTCTCGATATCCTTGAAAGTGTCCGTAACCGTCGCGATATCGGACAAGTAAACCGGCCGGCCGTCGCGGTTGGCAATGAGCAGTTCCTGCAACTCGAACGCTTGCCGGAACTCGCCCGGCAAGCGGATCTGCAGATTGTACCCTTCGAGTTCCAGGTTCCCGGCGGAGATCGTCTGGTTGGCCTGCCGGATACGGTGCGAGATTTCGGGCATGGACAGGTTATAGGCCAGGGCACGCGGCAGATCGATTTCGACACGGATTTCGCGTTCGAGTTTCCCGACCAACTCGACGTCACGGATGCCGTGGATGGCCTCGATTTCTTGCTGGATATCCTCGGCGATAAATTTCAAGCGTTGCAAATCGGCGTCGCCGGTAACCGCCAGCATCAGGATCGGGAAATCGACGCTGAAATTAATCGATTGCGCCTGCGGTTCATCAAGATCATCCGGCAGATTGGGACGCGCCATGTCGATTTTGTCCTTCACCTTTTGCAACGCGCTATCCATATCCTCGCGATCGGTGAACTCGATAATGATGCGGCTGACACCTTCGGCCGACGTAGAGCGCAGTTCCTTGATGTTATCCAAATCCATGAACTGATCTTCCAGCGGGATGGTCACCAGATGTTCCATCTCCGCCGGCGATACGCCGCGATAGACGGCGGTGACAAAGACATAGGGGATCGTCAGGTCGGGAGTCCCTTCGCGCGGCAGAGTGATATACGAGAACGTGCCGGCGATTATCGTGACCAGCAGGAACACGAGAACCGCGGTGCGTTGACGGACGGCATAGTTGGTCAGCAGCATCGGGTCGCCTTATTCGGGGGAGTTCCTGTTGTTGGCGACCGGCGCCGGCCGCCAATCGTTGTCGACGGTGACGGGGGTGCCATCCAGAACGGCGCGGTTGCCGTCGATAATCACCTCGTCACCTTCGGATATCCCGCGGCGAATCACGGCCTTGCCGTCGATGATGGCGTCAAGCTGCACGATTCGGCGAACGGCATGATCCGCTTCGACAACGTAAACGATGTTCTGTCCCGACATCGGGACCACGGCTTGTAGCGGTAAAATCACCGCATCGTCAATCGTTCGTCGTTTGAGACGGGCTCTCGCGATCATTCCCGCGCGAATACGGCCGTCCGGATTGTCGATCCATAGTTCAACGCGAAACGCGTTGTTGGCGGGATCGGCGGCGGCGGCAATAAAACGCATGTCGCCTTCAAACAATTCATCGCGATAGGGATCGAGCGTGAACGCGTAAGATTCGCCGAAACGCAAGGTGCCGACATCGCGTTCCGGAACGTCGAGCACGATTTTCATCCGTTCGGTATTGAGTAGTCGGAACAACGGTTGTCCCGGATTAACGTATTCGCCGGCCGATACCAGGCGTTTTTCCACAATCCCGCTTAGCGGCGCTGACGGCGTGCATCTTTCAAGCTGTAGTTGAGCGTCTTCCAGCGCCAATTGCGTCGTGTCGAACCGGGTTTCGGCGGTGTCGAGGTCGCTTTGGGAAATAGCGCCCGAACGTCGTAAATCGCGTACCCGTTCTACGTCACGCCGCGCGTCACGCATAGCCAGCTCGGCGCGTTTCAGACCGGTGCGCCACGGACGGTCATCGATCTGCAACAGGGTGTCGTTTTGCCGGACCGTGTCGCCTTGATCGATATGAAGCGCGATAATACGGCCTGCCTGTTCGGCGGCGACGATTACGTCGTCAAACGGTACGGCACGCGCCGGCAACATGATTTCATCCGCCATCGATTGCGGTTCCACTTTCATTGTCGTGACGGCGATACGTTGCGCTGCCGGCGCTTCGATGTCCGGGATATCCGGCCGGAATACGATGAGCAAGCCAACAAGCAGAACAGCCAGCATCAAAATGGCTGTAAAAATTGTTTTCCCTTTGTTTATTCGCCATTTCATGTGTGCCGATCAACTCCTGTTGTGTGACGATTAATTGTAATCTCCAATGGCATGGCGCAACGCATTGACCGCCTGTTGATGGTCTCGTATGGCCTGCAACCGGTTCAGTTGCGCTTCCATGCGCGAAAGACTGATCTCGGTATACTCCAGACGCGTGGTCAAACCTGTTTCATAACGGGTTTCCGCGATTGCCAGCGATTTATCGGCCAACGCCACCGTTTCGTGCGATGCGGCCACGGCTTCAGCGGCATGACGGACGCGTAACCAGGCCTGACGCACTTGCTGCATGATATTACGGTGCAATGCAGACCGGTCGGCAACCGATTTTTCCCGTTCCATCTCTTTTTGCCGTACCCGATAGCGCCGGGCGCCGCCGTCGAACCAGTCCCATTGTGCCCGGATACCGACCGACCAACCCCAATCCCATCCGGAATCGGTGGCTATCATACCAGGGGGATCCTGGCCGCTGTAATCGGCGGTCAGGTGAATGTTCGGATAATACGAGCCTTGCTCACTGCGAATGTCGGCATCTTGCAACGCCAAACGTTGTTCCATGGCAAGAATCTCGGGACGCATGGTCAATGCCTGCGCGGCCAGCGGCTCCAGCGGTGCTTCATACGGTTCGTAAGACAATTCACCCGCGATGGTAAAATCCGTATCGTCCACATTGATCAAATTGCCGAACGCTGTCTTGGCAACCAGCCAATTGTTGCTGGCTTGGATCAGGCCCGGCACGGCATTGGCCAACCGGACGCGGGCATTGAGCGTATCGAATTCCGAGGCCAGATCCTGTGCGTACCGTTGCTCGGTCTGTGCCACCACGTCGCGTAATTGGTCGACGGTCTGTTCATGAACCGCAATCACGGATTCCAGTAACAGCAGGTCGACGAAACCCGAGCGTATATCACGAATCAGACCGGCGCGAACCAGGGCCGTTTGATGGGTGGTCATATCACGATAGTCGCGTGCCGCCCGTAAACCGGCACGAACGGCGCCACCGGCATAGACCAGTTGCCGCAATGTTATATCAGCGGATAAATTATCCTGCGATCCCAGCTCCACCGACTGGCCTCCGAACTCTATATCGTCTACCCGGCCCAAACGCGTATAACCGGCTGACGCGGAAAGTTGCGGTAAAATTTGCGCCCGTAGTTCGCCGATTCTTGTGGCGGCGATCTGTTCATCACGAAACGCGTTCTGAAGCTGCTCCGCTCGCTGCAAACCGATCGCAAGACAGTCTTCCAGCGTATATACCGGCGGCTGTGCCGATGCCGTGTCGCCGGCCGGCGACACACAGCATGTCATCAGCAGTAAACAAGTCACGCAAAAGACGCTACGCATAGGTTTATTCCGGAATGGGGTATCCATTTTACTGGCGTTCATACAACTATATGGTGTACCCGTGATGTGAAGACCGCGAAGCATAGCGTAAATGCCTTCCAATTGCAATAAATTATTCAGTAGATTGATTGTTTGACATTGCTCGATGGAATGGTGGCTGATATAATAACATCACTTGGTGTCGCCGCCCCGGTAGTGCCGTTCGCCATCGACGACCTCGAATTCGGCGCCACTGATCCGGCCAAGATATTCCACCAGCAAAGCGGCCGCCTCACGGACGGACTCCGACGCGTCAACCCCTATTACAATCGGCAGCAAAACTTGTTGTTCGGACGCAAGCGTCACCTCGACGGCGGTCTCCGGTTCATCGGCCACGCCGACAACACCCAGCATAACCGGCAACAAGATCGCCAGTACCCCAACCGTCCGACTGTTTCTTTTCGATGTCATTTTGTTTTCTTTCTTTTTGTTACCATCCATCCTTACGGGTACGCAGTCGCCGGAAGGCCTCGAGATCCCGGCAAAGCAGGAACGGATTGGTGCGTTTCTCCTCGGCGATGGTCGAGGGAAGGCAGGACCGGCCGTTATCGATCAGGCGACGCGCGGTATCGAGTCGCTCCCGGATCGCGTCATGATGCGGAAACATGACGGCCGCGAATTCCAGGTTATCGAGCGTGTAATCGTGGCCTCCGTAGACCAGGGTGCTGTCCGGAAGCGATTGCAGACGGGCTAATGAACGCCACAAGGTTTGCATCCCGCCACGGATGACCCGACCGCATCCGGCCGCGAACAGTGTATCGCCCGTGAATACCGCCTCCTGCGCCGACAGGTAGTATGCGAGGTCATGGTCCGTATGACCTGGAACGCCGAGAACGTGAATGACCGTCCCGGCGCTGCGAAAGATTTCCCCATCATGCCGAACATGGTCCACGCCGTAATCACCCGGCGGTCCCGCCACGGGACACGCGTATTGTTTCTTCAGCATCGCAACACCCGCCGTATGATCCCCATGCGGATGCGTAATCAAAATTTGCTCAAGCGTTGCGCCATGTTTTTCCAACGCGAAAACCACCGCCCGCGCCGAACCGGGATCAATCACCGTCCAGCGTCGCTCCCGACAAAGCAAATAAATCAAATTATCGCCATACTGTATCGTGGTGATCATCATGACGTCCAGTGTAGCATGCGGCGCAAACCGCATCAAGTTCAGGCTCGCTAAAAAACGGGACAATCTAACCGGATGATAATATTCGTCGTAAAAACCGCGAAATTAACATTTAAACGACATAACAAATCCGGGTTGTTTGTGCTAAAATAAATAATGGTTAAGAAAACGCAAAAACCATCAACAAAACAGCGAACCCCACAACAAGGAGGCCGCGAGATGAGAACGGATCGTAAAAGAACACTGGCAGGGAACTTCCGGGCAACCGCGTTGGCGCTGGCTTGGTTGTGCGTGACCGGCTTGGCCGCGCGGGCGGCGGAAAATTTCTGGACCGGCGACGGGGTCA